>NZ_JBHVWF010000026.1:0-72518 GCF_042882365.1 Streptomyces sp. NPDC058221
GCGTCGCCGCCCGGACCGCGATCACCTGCGCCGACTCCAGCCTGCGCCCCGGCTTCGAGCGCCTCGACAAGGACGCGGCCCGCGTCCAAGCCGCCTCACCCGTCTTCGGCGCGGCCTGGTCCACCGGCGTCTACCTCTGTTACAACTGGCCGTTCGACGGCGAGCGCGCCACGCCCCGGGTGAACGCCGACGGCGCGACCCCTGTCCTGGTGGTCGGCGGCACCGGCGACCCGATCACCCCGTACCCCGGCGCCCGCCACATGGCCCGCGCCCTGGGCGACGGTGTCGGCGTGCTCCTGACGGCCGAGGAGGAGGGCCACGGCACATACCCGCAGAACCGCTGCGTCACGGAGACGGTCGACCAGTACCTCACCACGGGCCGTACCCCGGCCTCGGGGACGGTGTGCCGGGGCAGCATGTCCTGAGGCCCGTACGGATCCGCCGGGCGGCCGTCAGCACACCGGTTCGCTCGCAGGCACCCCGCGCGTGAGCCACCACACCGCCCGGTCCGAGAACGCCTTCGAGTGGGTGCCACTGTGGTGGTCGGGGCAGAGCGGCCGCACGGTGAGCAAGCGGGCCTCCTCCTATGCGGACGCTTCGAAATGGACGGTGCCGTCCTCGTCGAGGCGTGGGTGAAGGGCCTCGGGTCCGTGGGAGTTGATGTCGGAGGGGCGGGGGCCCTCAGGTCCGTCCGGTCCCCAGCGCAGCAGGCGGCGGGTGCGGACGATCCGGGAGACGGTGCCGTCGACCTCGATCTGGTTGAGCCGGCCTGCGCGGAGTTGGTCCGCGGCCTCGGCATACACCGCCAGTTCCGCGAGCGCGGGGCCGGTGGCCTCGACGACGGTGGTGTGCGCGTTGACGTCCACCGGGGCGTCGAGGGGGATCAGACCGCGCTGGCGGGGCTCCAACCAGGTCAGGGAGAAATGCAGGGTTCGGCGTGCGCCGTGTGGGGTGGCGTGCAGACTGCTGCCCGACGTCCAGGCCCCGTTACCGGATCGCTCCACGATCTGGAATGCGGACGGCATGAGCAGAACGTCGGGATGGCTCTCCACAGCACGCGCGGAGTCACGCAGCACAGGGTCGGGGAACCTGGTTCCCGTGTAGGCCAGGGAGCGCAGGGACAGCCTCTCGGCCGCCTGGACAGGGGACAGGGGTGCGTCCGGATCCAGAATCAGGTCCGCATCGACCCTTGGGCCCTGGGCGCCGGGGCCGGGGCTCCAGTCGAGGGTGTGCGGCTCGGGGTCGGTGGGCCGTGGCATCTCGATGTCTCCATGTGTGTCCATGCCGGTGTACTCCTCAGCCCTCACCACCCGGTAGCGAGTACCGAGCACCGTGAGCTCGTCCACGCACTCGGTCTCCAATCGTGCAACGGCCGCGAGCAGCGCACGCCGCTCCGGCCTGTCCTTGGCCTCGTCCTTCGCCCGGAACCAGAGAAGTGAATTCAACGCGTCGCGAGCCTGCTGCGGACAGCTGTGAGTAACTGCGATGGCCACCCGCCAGCGCCGCCCGGCCTCGTTGCCCTGCAAGGCAACCCCGAACAACGGGCCCCGGACGGCCAAGCCGCCATGCCGCACCATCGCGTCGCGGGCATCGGCCTCCATCGCCGCTTCGACGGGTTCCACCGGGACTCTCACCACCACCGGCCGCTCAGCCGGCCGCGTGCCCTCGTCATTCATGCCACCATCCTGGCGCAACTGCGCACCGGCACCCCGGGTTTCGCCGAATCATCCACCGACAGTGCTGTCCTCACCATCCACAGAGCTCGGGCCGAGCTCGGCCGCCGCCAGCACGAACGCCGCGAACGCAGCCGCGCGGCAGCCGACCTCGCAGATCAACGGTGAGCAGCCCGCACGACGTCGATACGCGTGCGCTCCTGAGCTCGCGCGCTGGCGTCAGGAACGAAGGGTGCGAAGGCCGGTGCGGATTTCGCTGACCAGGATCCCGGGCTGTTCCAAGGCCGCGAAGTGCCCACCCCGGTCGGCCTCGCCGTAGTGGATGAGATTGCTGTACGCGTCTTCGATCCAGCTTCGTGGCAGGCGTGGGATGTCCCTCGGGAAGACGGTCACCGCGACCGGAAGCGTCAGCTTCGGGCCGGCGAGAGTCGCGGATTTGTTCTCCCAGTAGATGCGGCTGGACGACGCTGCACTGTTGGTGAACCAGTAGAGGGATATCGCGTCCAGCATGTCGTCCATGCTGAGGGCGTCCTCGGCGAGCCCGTGGTTGTCGGTCTTGGACTGGAACTTCTCGTAGATCCAGGCTGCCTGACCAGCGGGAGAGTCCGCCAGGGCGAATCCGACCGTCTCCGGCTTCGTGCCGTGAAGGTGGTTCGACCCACCGAGATCGCCGGTGTAGAGGGCGAGGGTCTCCACGGCGTAGCGCTGTTCGGGTGACAGGGTGTCGGGGATCTGTGCAGGAAAGGCGTATTGGGTGTTCAGGTGAATTCCGAGAAGCCCTTCAGGTTGCATGGCCCCGAGGGCCGTGGTGACGACGGCACCCCAATCGCCGCCTTGCGCGGCCCATCTCGTGTAGCCGAGACGCTTCATCAGCTCTGCCCACGCGCTTGCGATGCGCGATACGGTCCACCCGGTCTCCGTGGGCTTCTGGGAGAACCCGAACCCGGGGAGCGACGGGACGACGACGTCGAATGAATCAGCGGCGTCTCCTCCGAACGAAACCGGATCGGTCAGCGGGCCGATCAGCTTCAGGAAATCGACGATCGAGCCCGGCCAGCCGTGCGTGAGTATCAGCGGCATCGCGTGGGGGTTCTTGGACCTGACGTGGATGAAGTGGGTGTCCAGCCCATCAATCTCGGTCAGGAATTGGGGAAAGCGATTGAGCTCGGACTCGAAGCGCCGCCAGTCGTAGCCGCGCTCCCAGTAGTCGACCAGAGATCTGGCGTTCTCCACGCGAACCCCTTGCGACCAGTCGCCCACCGTTTCCGGATCCGGCCATCGAGTTCTGGCCAGTCGCCGCTTCACGTCGTCGATCTCCGAATCTGAGATCGAGACGGTGAACGGGCGGACAAAGGCCGAGGTCGCCAACGTCGGTGCAGTCATTGCCTTCTCCACTTCTCCTGGGCTTCGAAAAACAGCGCAACCCTTCGTTGCACACCCATGTGCAACCTACTTCATTGCACACCGGTGTGCAATAATGGTGGCGTGCCCACCGAATCCGCACGCGTGCGCTCGATGAACGAGACACGCGATCGCATCCTCGATGTCGCCCTCGACGTGCTGGGAGAGAACCCCGACGCCGGGATGGGCGACGTCGCCTCCGCTGCCGGCGTCGTCCGCCGCACGGTCTATGGCCATTTCCCCTCGCGCCTCGACCTGGTTAGGACACTCACGCAACGGGCCGTCACCGAGATGACGGCCGTGCTCGCCGAAGTCAACGCCTCCGACGCGGAAGCGGACGCGACGTGGGTCGAATTCATCGCCCGCGTCTGGCCCGTGGCACATCGGTACCGAGTGCTGTTGGCGCTGCGCCGTGGCGAGTACGGCGAGGCGATCCACGGCCTGCTCGGGCCACTCGATGAGCTCCTCGCCGACCTCGTGAAACGGGGCCAGGACAGCGAGGTGTTCGCACAGCACCTGCCGCCAGGAATTCTGAGCCAGGTTGCCTACGGCGTCGTGTTCGCCATCGCTGACAGCGACCTGCCGAACGGGCCCCTCGGCGCCCGAGCAGCGACGATCACGAGCCTGTTGATGCTGGGAGTACCCGAGACGCGTGCGATCGCTCTCGTGGGCGACCAGCCCTGACCCGCAGCACTCGCGCGGAGCCGCATATCGTCCCGCTCCGGACACGACATCGCCATCACACCTCGCACCGGCTGCCAGTGACTACCTGCCACACGATCTTCGGAAGCAGTGCGGGGACCCGCTGTGACGGAAGGCTGCCACCCACGTAACGCCCCTACGTACCTGTGAGCGTGTCACCGTCGTCAATCGCGCGATGTGAGTCCTTCCCCGTGGTCACGTCGGCGCCGCCGCTGGTCAGCCCGCAACTCGAAGTCTCCATAGCTGTTGTCGACCGGGTTGACCGTGACCCCGGGGGTGACGACCTCGTCGACGGCGTCGAGCACGTCGGCCGGCAGCGTGACATCGGCGGCCGGCAGGAACGCCTCCAGCTGCTCCATGGTGCGGGGCCCGATGATCGCAGAGGTGAAGCCGGGGTGGTTGACGACGAAGGCGACGGCCGGCTCGATGAGCGTGAGGCCGGCCTTCTCCGGCAGGACGGCGAGTTGTTCGACTGCGCCGAGCTTGCGCTGGTTGCCGAGGGCACTCATATCGAAGCGGGCCCGGGGGCGCGCCGCGGAGGCCGGGCCCTCGATGACGTTCTTGCGATAGCGGCCGGAGAGCCAGCCACCGGAGAAGGGCACCCCGCAACACCCCTGGCCCGGTCAGAGGCCTACGGTGTCGGCGAGTCCGTCGGTGTGGGCACGGAGGAACTCCTCGGGATCGCTCAGCGTATCCGCCGTGTACTGGCCGAAGGTTTCGAACAGAATGGCGCCGATGACCGCGGACCACAAACCGTAGGCCCGGGAGACGTTGCCCACCGGCATCTCGAAACCGAAGACTCCCCGCAACCGCTCCATGTCCGCGCGGACAGTCGGGTTGAGCGCCGCCTCCACCGTTCTCAATTCGCCCGCTCGCCAAGCGTCATCGACCAGTCCGGCGAGAGCGAGAGCAAATCGTGTGCCGGGCCCCACGGTCTGGTCGCCGGGAGCCGCGTAGCCGGGCACCGGAGTGCCGTAGAGCATGGCGAACCTGGACGGTTCACGAACGGCCCAGGCGCGCGCCGCGAGTGCTGCCACCTCGAGCCGCTTGCGGTACGACAGGCTCGACGCCGCCGCGAGAGCCGCATCGACTTCGTCGGCGAGTTCGTTGTACGCGTCGACGATCAGCAGGGTGATGAGCGCTTCGCGGTCGCGGACATAGCGGTAGAGCGCCGACGGGACGACTCCGATGTCCCGGGCCACTGCCCGTAGGGACAGGTCGGCCGGAAGTACCGTCGCCAGGTGTTCGCGTCCCACACGCACGATGTCACGCATCATCTGCTCGCGTGCTGCTTGCCGTGGAGTGACCATGCATCCACCCTAGTTAACGGTGTGGCCCTCTTGAACCAACAGTCGCCCCTGCTCAGAAGCGGCGGCGGAGCCGCAGCGCCGGGCCGGCGGGTCCTTCCGGCCGCCTCCACGGAGACGAGAGCTCACAGCGCGTTCGTCGGGGCACCGTCACGCTTGATGACCCGCCACGATTCCCACCCGCGGCAGACGATGTACGCGAAGATCGTGAGCGCCGCGATGGTGGAGTCGATGATCGAGGACTGCATGCCCTCGGTGGTGTCCAGGATAGTGAAGGCGAGCACCGCAGCCGCGACCTTGTGGAAGATCACCATTTCCCAGATCGCCGGAACCTGACGTGGCCGGTAGGCGAGCATCGCCCACATCGCGCTGAATACGAGGTATCCGAAGGTTCGCCACCCCTCCACCATCACGCGGTCGTCGCTTGCGTCCGCCATCAGGAAGAGCCCGTTGATGAACACCGCGATGGTGACTACGGAGTTGAGGGCCATCAAGCCACGGCCGATGCGGTCCCAGCGCCGGGGCGGGGTACTGCGGACCGTGATAGTTGCCGTGGTCATGACGGACATCCTTTGCGTGAGGGAACCGAGGGAGCCAAGAAAAGAGAACACTGTTCTCCGTCAAGGGAGACAATGCCTCGCCGTCCGGGCAAAGTCAAGAACACTGTTCTCGTTTGCCGTTGCGCTGAAATGTCTGCTGGCGCCCGCCGCCTCCGCTTCCGCGGGACGGCCGGATTCGGCTACGCGTCGCGTCTCTGCAACAGCAGGCCGCCGACCAGCATCGCGGCCGCGGCCCACACTGTCGTGTGGCCGGTGGGTGTGGGGTGAGTGCGGTTGCTCGACCGCGACCTGCCAGGCATCCACGGCGACACCCTCTGCCGGATGATCACCGCGAGGGACGGCCAGGTGATGGTCCTGATGCTGACCGCCGCCGGCTCACCCGGCGACCTGTCAGCGGCCTGACCCTGGGCGCCGACGACTACCTCGCCAGGCCCTTCCACTTTCCCGAACTCGTCCTGCGCATCCGCGCCCTGGCCCGCCGCCGCCGCGCGGCCCGGTCCCGCATTCTGCGCACGGCGGGGATCGGTCTCGATCCGGTGCGCCGCACCGCCGACCGAGACGGCCGCCACCTCGACCTCTCCGTCAAGGAGTTCGCGCTTCTCGAAGCCCTCCTGAACGCGAGCCCCGCCTTCCTCAGCACGGAGGACCTTCTCGAGCAGGTCTGGGACGAGCACGCCGACCCGTTCACCAGCACTGTGACAGTGACCATCGGCCGCCTTCGCCGCAGACTCGGCGATCCGCCGGTCACCGTCACCACACCCGGCGTGGGCCATCGGATCATCGGTCCACCTGGCCTGCCCGACTGAGCAGTCAGCAGACGTTCGGCGTCGGGCGCTATGACATGGCGTGCCACGGCCCCGGCCTGTTCAACTGCTGGGGCCCGATCGGCGCCCGGGGGCCTCAGCCGGTCGGCGCCGGGGGCAGACAGCCCGTCTCCGGGGCGTGGCCGCCGACGTCCGACCAGATCCGATCCGGGGTGACGGCACCGGTGACGCACGCGGTCCTGCCGATCCAGATCCCGTACATGCTGCCCTCAGCGGGGTTTCCGTTCCCTGGGGTGGGCCGTTCCGTCACCTCCAGGTGAGCGGCGGCGGCCAGTGGCTCAAGAGCCTCCCGGACCTGGCCGGGCCGGGTCCGGTGTTGCCGCCGCAGGTCCTCGAGGGCGTGCCTGACTTCCTCGGCCTTCCGCCGGGCCCGCTCCTCGTCCGCAGGGTCCGGGCGGTCCGGGCGTCGTGCCCGGCTGTTGTCGCCGTAGAAGGGTGGCGCGTTCGGGCCGGTGGCACCGCTGTCAGGGGTTTCGCCGTCGGAGGCGTCGGACGACCTGGTGCCGTTGAGATTGGAGAAGAGGTCGTCCGCGTCCTTCCCACAGCTGGTCAGAGTGAGGACGCAGAGCACCGCGACTGCGGCCGTGCCGGTGCGACGGGTCATCGCATCACTGTCGCTTCGCGCGCGCGGCCCGGCATGAGTACGCGTACTCAACCGTGGCGCGCGTGCGGGGCCCGGCCAACCGGCGGGCGCGGCACGGCCCGAGCCCCCATCGCCTAATCGCGCAGCGCGATCACCGTGGTGCCCGAGCCGACCGGGCCCACCCTCAGGACCGTTCCGGTCAGGTCGTCGAACGACGTCACCCGGGCACCCCCGCCCGCCGCTGCGCCGGCCACCCGGTACGCCGCCGGGTCGGCGTCGCCGATTTCCAGCTCCACCACCGCCCGCGCGTTGGGCGGCACGGTTACCTTGAGGGAGTGCTTCCTCGCGGAACGGCGCAGGGAGACCGAGACCGGGCCGCGCAGCGACGGGACCGTTCCGTCGACCTCGGTCAGCTTCCCGGTCCTGGGCCGGACCCGGAACCCGGCCGCGCCCGCCTCGGTGACCTGGACGCCCAGCACATGCCGGGCCACGGCGTTGGCGGGGGCGGAGGCCCAGGCGTGGGAGAAGGTCATGTTCGACTTCAGCGAGGGGTCCCACGCCTCGCCGACGATGGTGGCCTTCAGATCGTCGATCATGTGCAGCCAGGAGTTGGTGGCCCTGGAGGTGAGCAGCGTAAGCGCTGCGTCGGCGCGGCCGAGCCGGAACAACGCGTCGAGCAGGAACTGCGCGCCGTACACGCTCATCTTCATGCCGCCCGCGGCGAGCGTGTCGCCGATCCGGGCCTGCACCTCGCCGTCGAGGGGGGCGGCGACTCCGAGGGCGACCGGGAAGGCGGTGGCGTGCTGGGCGCTGTGAGTGGTGCCCGCACCGTCGCAGAACCGGCCCGCCGAGGTGTCGAGCAGGGTGTCGCGCATGGCGGCGGCGAGAGTGTCGGCCCGCTCTTTCATCAGCTTTTCCTCACCGCTCCTGCCGAGGGCGGCGGCGCATTTGGCGAGGGCGTCGAAAGCTGCGTACTGGAAGGCGTTGACTACGGTGTTGACACTGGTGAAGACATAGCCGTCGCGGCTTGTGACGGGCCAGTCGACCAGGTCGCCGAGGTCCTCGCTGCTGTTTCCGGGCGACTTGTGGACCAGACCGTCGGCACCCAGATACGAAGTGAGGTTCTTGGCGGAGAGCAGGGCGTAGTCCTTGGCGAGCTGCCGGTCGTCGCCGGTGGCGAGGTAGTCCTCCCAGGCGGAGATCGCACACATCAGCCGGTACTCGGTGGGCCAGGTGCCCTGGCGGACCAGGTAGTCGTTGGACCACCGTGCGAGCGCGAACGAACGCTGCACGCCGTACTCGGAGAGCTGGTTGATCAGCGCGTCGCCCTCGTAGGGTCCGCGCTCGCGCGTCGGCGTGTCCTGATAGAGGTCTCCGCGGGTGGCCTCGATCGAGTAGCGGCACAGGTCCCAGACCCGGTCGAGATCGGGGTCCGAACTGCGGAAGGAGGAGTCGGATACGTCCCAGTCGAGCTTCCAGGCACGGCCCTTGACGGTCGCCCGGGACAGGTCGGCAGAGGTGCGCAGCTCGGCCCAGCGGAAGCCGCGGTAACCCCAGTGCTCGAAGCGCTGGACGCCGTCGCGCAGGGTCCACTGCTCGCGGTAGACGTTGGTGGCCCGCAGCTGGTACTTCACGGTCCCGTCGGCGTTGAGCTCTTCGCCGAGGCGCACCTCCACGGTGTCGCCCGCGCTCCCGGCGACCTCCAGGGCCAGACCGCCGGCGATCTCCCGGCCGAGGTCCACCAGCCAGCGGCCGTCGGCCACCTCGGTCACCGAGGCCGGGGTGACATCGTGCAGCCGTACGGGCTCGATGAGCGCCGGGACCAGGCCGTCGATGTCCGGGCGGGACGCGGGGGCGGCCCATGCCGCGTCGTCGAATCCGGGCTCGGTCCAGCCGACGGGCTCGTTGCGCAGATCCCAGTTCTCCTGGGGCACAGCGAAGAAGCCGCTGCCGGCGCTGCCCCCGGGCGGGAGCAGACCGTCCTGGCCGCGGGCCTTCCAGTCGTCACCCGAGCCGATGGTGGCCCGGCTGCCGTCGGTGTAGGTGATCTCCAGCTGGGCCAGGAACTTCTGCTCCGACGTCGTGTGGCACAGCGCGGCCAGGGCGTTGGCCCGGCCGGCGCGCAGGGTGTCGGTGATGTCGAAGGACTGGTAGGCGACCCCGGACCCGGAGCGTACGGAGGCGTACCCGGCCAGGCTGCCGTTGCTCCATACCTTGGCCACGTACTGGCGGGCCGGGGTGGCGGAGGTGGCGGCGACGTGCAGCACCGCGGCGGCCACCTTCTTGCCGGGCGCCAGGCGGTACTCGTGCCGCAGCAGGGCCCAGGTGTCGTCGGCGCCGTAGGAGGAGAGCGAGGAGGCATCGGCGGGGAAGGTGAGAACGCCGTCGGCGACGGTGCCCGCGGAGAGCGTGCCCGCGTCCGAGGTGAAGTCGTCCTGGACCAGCACGGTGCCGTCGGCCGCGGTGAAGCGGAGGCTGTCGTACGTCTGTGACTCGGTCCGGCCGTTGCGCAGGCCGATGTTGCCCGAGGCGTAGCGGGTGTGGGTGGTGGTGTCGACGACGGTGCCGTTGACGCTGGTGGTGAAGGTGGAGCCGGTCATGGTGACGGAGAGGTCCACCCACTCATCGGTGGCGACCGGGATGGGCAGGGTCACCTCGCCGAGGACGCTGTACGTACCGTCCACGCACACGTGCTTGCGCAGCACTCCCGCGGTGGCGTCCGCCCGCAGCTGCCACAGGTAGTTGTTGGCGGCGTCGGTGGCCCGGAACCAGAGACCGGCGGCCACCGCGGTGATCTTCAGCCGGGTGGTGAAGGTGCCGTCGGTCATGGTGGGCCCGGCAGGGGCCCAGATGGGCTCGGCCTCCCACTGGTCCTCCACCGCGGTAGCCATCAGCACCGGCTTCGACCACGACGACCGCTTGTCCGCCCAGCTGCTGACCCGCCACCAGTAGGCGGTGCGGGGTTTGAGCGGCGGACCGCCGTAGGCCACGGCGGTGGACCCGGCAGCTGCCACCCTGCCGCTGCTCCAGACCAGTTGGCGCTTCCCGAAACCGGCCGGGGTGGTGGCGACCTCCAGCTGGTAGGCACGCTGTCGGGTGCCGGGGCCGAGGTCGGGGACCTGCCAGCTGAACCGGGGCCGCTGCCCGGCGGCGGTACCCAGTCCCTGCGGCAGCAGGTCCGTCAGCAGGCCGGTGGGCGCGGGGTGCGAGCTGTGGCTCTGTGCGGCGGCGAACGCCTGGGGCCCGGCAAGCACGACAGAGGCGGACGCGGCAGCCCCCAGCTGCAGGACGGTTCGGCGCGACAGGTGACTGGACATGGGCCGCCTCGGGAAAATGAAAGGTTTCACATGGATGGCTCGGAGGTTAGACGCTGCCCAGAAATCTGGTCAACAGGTAGGACAAAGGAAGCGGGCCGCAGGTTGAATCGTTTTAGCAAGTGGGCTCCTCACCCGTGCCCTCATCGACAGATCTCGGCCGCCTTCGAACCCCGGCATCCCCGAATCACTTCTGCCCGCCGCAGGGTTGACGTTGACAGAAGCACTTGTTACAACGTTGGAATCAGTCAGCAACGGTACCCCGTGCGGGAGTTCGCGCGTCGGGCTTCTCCCTGCCTGACTCCACGAAAGGGGCCGTGTGCCTGACGTCGCCGTGTACCCGGCCGCTGCACCGCGCGCAGCCCTGTCGGCGTACACCCGACCCGGGCAGCCCACGGTTCGCCCCACGCCCGGCCGGCTCCGGAGCACGACTCCGGAGTCACGGCGGCGCCCGGTTCAGCTGCAGTCGACAACCTGTGATGGAGCGTGGCATGGCCATTGTCCCCAACCGACGTGCCGTCCTCGGTGCCACCGCCGGCGCGGTACTCGCCGGAGCGTTCGCGGCACCCGCCACCGCGTCCACCGCGCCGCCCGACCACGTAACGATCGCCTCGCCGAACGGCCGGCTCCGGATGACCGTGGGGGTGACGGACGGCCGGCTGCGCTATGAGATCGTGCGGCACGGCAAGGTCCTGGTGCCCTCCTCCGGACTCGGGCTCGACCTGGCCGACCGGCCCTCGCTCACCGGCGGGCTGGTGCTGGAATCAGTGCGGCGCAGGGCCGTGGACGAGAGATGGCGGCCGGTGTGGGGGCCCGACGCAGTCGTCCGCAACCACGCACGGGAAGGCGTACTGCGCACCGTGCAGCCGGCGACCGGGCTGCGGCTCGACCTGATCGTCCGGGTCTTCGACGACGGCGTCGGCTTCCGCTACCGCCTGCCGGCCCAGGCCGGGCTCGACAGCTACACCGTGACCGCGGAGCGGACGGAGTTCTCCCTGCCGCCGAGCGCCACGAGCTGGTCGCTGGAGGCGGGCACCGACTGGAACGCCGACGAGCGGCACTACCGGCGGGCCTCGCTGGCGGAGGTGAAGACCGCGCAGACCCCGCTGACGCTGGCCACCCGGGGCGGTGTGCACATCGTGGTGCACGAGGCGGCACTGATCGACTACCCCAGCATGACCCTGGCCGCCGCCGACGACCTGCCCGGCACCCTCACCAGCGAACTGATCAGCCTGCCCGACGGTGCGAAAGCCCACCTGCAGGGCGAATTCTCCACCCCGTGGCGCACGCTGGTCATCGGCGCCCGGGCCGGCGATCTCGCCGAATCGCATCTGATCGAGAACCTCAACGAGCCGTGCGCGCTCGCGGACACCTCGTGGATCTCACCCGGTACGTACGTGGGCGTCTGGTGGGAGCTGCAGCGCCGGGACACGACCTGGACCGAGGGGCCGCGTCACGGCGCCACGACGGAGCGGGTCAAGCGCTACATCGACCTTGCCCGGGAGGCGGGCGCGAGTTCCGTACTCGCCGAGGGCTGGAACACCAACGCCGGCGGAAACTGGACCGGCCAGGACTTCCTCACCCCGCAGGCCGACTTCGACCTGGCCGAGGTGCTGCGCTACGCACGGGCCAACGGCGTCGGGTTCACCGCGCACAACGAGACCCGCGGCTTCGTCGACTACTACGAAGAGCATCTGGAAACGATCTTCGCACGGTACGCCGAACTGGGCATCCACACCGTCAAGACCGGCTACGCCACCAAGTTCGAGCTGGGCGGGGTGAACCGCAGCCACTTCGACCAGGAGGCGGTGCGTCACTACCAGCGTGTCGTCGAGACGGCGGCCCGCCACCGGATCATGATCGTCGCGCACGAGGCCATCAAGCCGACCGGGCTGGGGCGCACCTTCCCGAACATGATGACCGGCGAGGGCGTCGCCGGCATGGAGCAGCAGAACTACAAGGGCCCGCTCGGCAATCCGCCCGAGCAGGCCACCATCCTCCCGTTCACCAGGTTCATGGGCGGGCCGGCGGACTACACCCCGGGCGTGCTCAACGTGACGTGGGACCCGGCGGACCTCGGCACCCGCGTGCAGACGACCTCGGCCGCACAGCTCGCGCTGTACTCGGTGTTCTTCAGCCCGCTGCAGATGCTGGCCGACACTCCGGAGAACTACCACTCCCACCCCGGATTCGCCTATCTCAAGGACATGCCCGCCAGTTGGGACGAGACGCGCTTCCTGGACTGCGTGATCGGCGACTACACGGTGGCGGCCCGCCGCAAGGGGCACATCTGGTATCTCGGTGCCATCACCGACGAGAACGACCGGACGCTGAGGCTGCCGCTGCACTTCCTGGGACGGGGCCGGTACACGGCCGAGATCTACAGTGACGCCGCGGAGACCAGCTGGCACGACAACCCGCTGCCGATCGACGTCCGGACCGAGACAGTGCGTGCGTCCACCCTGCTGAAGCTGGAGCTCATCGCCGGTGGGGGTACCGCGATCCGCTTCCGCCCCGCGCGCTCCTGACCGTTGCGCTCCGAGGGCCGGGCGTCTCCGCCGTGAGCGGCAGTTCCGGCCCTGCTGCGGCGTGGTGCTTCGCTCCGAGGCGCCACGCCGCAGTGCTGTGCTCAGCTCACCGGGACAGCCGCCGTCGCACACCGTCGGTGGACTCCCGCACCTCCAGCCAGTGCGGAGCCATGTACACCTCGAACGGCACCTTCTCATCCGAACGGATGCGAGCCGCCAGGCACTTCACGGCCAGGGAAGCGATGGCGGCCTTGTCGGGGACGACGGAGGTGAGAGAGGGGGTGCTGTAGAGCGCCTCCTCGGAACCGTCCACGCCCGCCAGGGCGATATCACCGGGAACGCTCAATCCCGCTTCGTGCAGGGCGTGCTGAGCGCCGACGGCCAGCATGTCGCTGAAGCAGAAGACCGCGTCGGGCCGTTCCCCGGCCGGCAGGGCGAGAAGACTGCGCATCGCCAGCAGTCCGTTGCGGCGGTCGAATTCCTTGACCCGCGCGGCGAGGCGGGGGTCGTACGTCAGTCCGGCTTCGTGCAGCGCCTGCTGGAAGCCCTCCAGCCGCTGACGGCTGGTCGCCGACTGCGGCTGGTCCACACCGATGGCGCCGATCCGGGTACGGCCCAGGCCGGCCAGGTGCGCGGCGACGTCACGCGCCGCGGCGACGTTGTCGATGAGGACGTGGTCGGCCACGACCCGCTCGTGTTCGTAGCTGCGCTCGCCGAGCAGGACCAGCGGGAACTCGTCCGCCACAGGCGCGAGGTCGGCCGGTGACGCATGCAGGGGCGAGAGGATCACGCCGTCCAGCAGCGACGCGTGCACGCCGGTGGCCAGGCGCAGTTCCTCCCTGGCATCCCCCAGCGTCTCCTCGATGAGGACGGTGAAGCCGTGGGCCGAGGCCTCCGCCCCCACGTGGTGCGCGAGCTCGGCGAAGTAGGGCGTGGCGAGATCCGGGACGGCGAGGGCTATGAGGCCGCTGCGGCCGGTCCGCAGCCGGCGCGCCGACGGGTTCGGCCGGTAGCCGAGTTCGGTCACGGCCTGCATCACGCGTGTCCGCGTGCTCTCGGACACCCGTGGGGCGCCACGTACAACGTTGGACACGGTCTTGATCGACACTCCTGCGCGTTCCGCTACGTCCTTGAGTGTCACTGCCGCCACCGATGGGCCCCCATAACCGTTGTTTTCCTCGATTATGCATGGCCGCACCATGCCTGTCAGCACCCGGGCCTGCCGAAAAGTCCTCTCCGACAGGGGGTTGACCTCAGAGATACACGGCGGTTACAACGTTGGAACCAATCAGAATCGGTCAAGCCACGAAAGGGTGGCCGGCCGCCGCACGCCCGTGGGCCGGGCCCACTCGCGCCCATGGAAGAGCGGCGTACCCAGGGCCCACACGGAAGGCGCCACCACACGTTCGCGCCGCCCGCAGCTGGTCCGCCCGTCTGTCATTCGAGAGGGTTCGCATGTCTTCGCACCATTCGCACGCCCCGCTGCGCGCAGCCGTGGTCGGCACGGGAGGTATCGCGCGTGGCAGCCACCTCCCCGCGCTGATGACGCTCGCCTCCGAGGGCGAGGTGGAGCTCGTGGCGGCGGTCGACGTCGACCCGGCCGCGGCGCGCGCTCTCGCCGACGAGGCGGGATTCGCGTACACATCCACGGATCTCGACGCGATGCTCGCCGAGGTCCGGCCGGACCTGGTGGTGCTGTGCACGCCGCCCGCGCTGCACCGGGAACAGACCGTGGCGGCGCTCAGGGCCGGCGCCTGGGTGTGGTGCGAGAAGCCGCCGTGCCCGTCGCTGGCGGACTTCGATGCCATGGAGGCCGCGGAGAAGGGCGGCGACTCGGACCCGTACGCCTCGATCGTCTTCCAGCACCGCTTCGGCTCCGGCGCACGGCACGTACGCGATCTGCTGCACAGCGGCGCGTTCGGCCGGCCGCTCGTGGCCCACTGCCAGACGACCTGGTACCGGGACCGCGCCTACTACGCCGTGCCGTGGCGGGGCCGCTGGGCGACCGAGGGCGGGGGCCCCGCGATGGGGCACGGCATCCACCAGACCGACCTGCTGCTGGATCTGATGGGCCCGTGGGACGAGATGCGCGGGATGGCTGCCCGGCTCGTGCACGACGTGGAGACCGAGGACGTGTCCACCGCACAGGTCCGCTTCACCGGCGGGGCCGTCGCCACCCTCGTCAACAGCGTGCTGAGCCCGGACGAGGTGAGCCGCATCCGCATCGACTGCGAACTGGCCACCATCGAACTGACCCACCTGTACGGCTACCGCAACGCGGACTGGCACATCACCCCGGCGCCCGGCGTCCCCGACGAGACCGTGGCGGCCTGGCGGGACTTCGGTGCCGACGAGCCGAGCTCGCATCTGGCCCAGCTGCGCGTCCTGGTCGACGACATCAAGAACGGCCGGCGTCACGCCACCAGCGGCGCGGGCGCCCGGCGCACGCTCGAGTTCATCACCGCCCTGTACAAGTCCGCGTTCACCGACACGACCGTGCGCGCGGGCGACATCGGTCCCGGCGACCCGTACTACACCGAACTGCACGGCGGCGCCCCGGGCTGGGCGCCGGCCGACACCCGCAAGGAAGAGGACCACGCATGACGCTCTCGCTGACCCACGCCCACGGTGACCGGATCACCGTGGCCCACGAGGCGACCGGAACCGAACTGTTCTCCTACGTGTACCGCCCCGAAGCCCCGTGGGAGGCGCCCAAGCCCTACCTGCACCCGATCCGGACGCTGTCCGGCGGGCTGGTCACCGACTACCGCCCCAACGACCACCGTTGGCACAAGGGACTGCAGCTGACGGCTTCCCACCTGTCGGGGCAGAACCTGTGGGGCGGCAACACCTATGTGCACGGCGAGGGATACCTCCCGCTGCCGGAGAAGGTCGGCTCGATGGCCCATGTGGCCTTCGAGGACGTCGCCGCCTCGGAGGACCGTGCGGTCATCGCGGAGCGGCTGACCTGGCACCCGCACGACGGCGAGCTGTGGGCCGAGGAGGAGCGCCGCATCGAGGTGCGCGACGTCGACCCGCACAGCGGCAGCTGGACCTTCACGTGGACGTCGGCGGTCACCAACCGGCGTGCGGAGCCCCTGCGTTTCGGGAGCCCCACCACTCACGGCCGTCCTGCGGCCGGATACACCGGGCTCTTCTGGCGCGGCCCGCGCGCCTTCCGCGACGGCCGCGTCTTCACCGCCGGGGCGACCGAGGGAGACCTGATGGGCAGCCAGGCTCCCTGGCTGGCATACGTCGGCGAGCACGACGGGCGGGACGGCCATGCCACGGTCGTCTTCGAACACGCGCCGGCCAACGACCACGCGGGCGAGAAGGGGACGCACCCGGCGCACTGGTTCGTGCGCAGCGACCCGTTCGCCGCGGTCGCGCCGTCCTGGGCGTTCCACGACGAGCTGGTCCTCCCGCCCGGCGAGACGCTCGCCCGGAGCTACCGCGTCCTCGTCGCCGACGGCGCCTGGGACCGCGAGCAGGTCGCCTCGCACCTGGAGGGGCTCTCGTGGTGAGCGCGGCCTACGGCGGTTTTCCGGGTGCGGTCGGCGTGTCCCGCCTGACCGTGTACGACTGGCCGACCATCGAGGGCCTGCCCGGCGGCGGCACACCGCATCTGCACCTCACCTGCAGCGAGGGGTACGTGGTGACGGCCGGCCGGGGCGCGGTGCAGACACTCACCGCCTCGGAGTACCGGGAGACGCCCCTGGAGCCGGGCACGGTGGCCTGGTTCACGCCCGGCACGATTCACCGCCTGGTCAACGACAGCGGTCTCGAAATCACCGTCGTGATGCAGAACAGCGGCCTGCCCGAAGCAGGCGACGCTGTGCTCACCCTGCCGCCCGACCGCCTCGTCGACGGGGACACGTACGCCGAGGCGGTCCGCATCCCCTCCGACGACCCCGAGGCCGAACAGGTGCGGATCGCGCGCGCCCGCCGCGACCTGGCGACCGCGCGCTTCCTGGAGCTCCGTGAGGCCTTCGAGAGCGGCGATCCGGAGCCGCTGGCGGCGTTCCAGCAAGCCGCAGCCGAGCTGGTGCGGCCGCGGCTTGACGACTGGGAGCGGCGCTGGCGCGACGGTGCCCACGCCGCCTCGGAGGCGACCCGCTCACAGCTCGACGCGCTGCGCGGCAAGGACCAAGGACATCTGTCGGGTGCCCGGGTGACAGCGACCGGGCCCACCGCACGCGGCCGCTTCGGAATGTGCGGCCGGCTGGACGTCTACCCGGGCATCTGACAGCCCCGGACCACCGCCCCATCCACGTCTCATCCCTGGAAGGCCCTCATGCCCGTGCCCCGAAGTGGCCGGCGGCTGCGCCCAGGCCGCCGGGCCGTCCTGGCCGCAGCCGCCGTCGGTCTCAGCACCGCCCTGACGGCGTCGCTCTCCGCCTGTTCGGCCGGGAGCGACACAGCGTCCTCCGGCGTCACCCTCACCTTCTCCTGGTGGGGCAACGACGACCGCGCCCAGCGCACCAAGGAAGCCGTACAGCTCTTCGAGAAGGAGCACCCCGGCGTCACCGTCCGCACGTCGAACTCGGACTTCGGCTCGTACATGCAGAAGCTGGCCACCCAGGCCGCGGGCGGTGGCATCCCGGACGTGGCCCAGCTCGACTACCGGCAGGTCTCCCAGTACGCCGGCGGCGGCGCGCTCCGGCCGCTGGACGGCGACGTCAAGAACAAGGCGATCCGCACAGCCGAGATGGACAAGGAGTTCCTGCGCACCGGCACCTACGAGGGCAAGCAGTACGCAATGCCCATGGGCCGCGGCGTCACCGGATACGCCTACGACTCCGCCGTCTACAAGAAGGCGGGCATTCCCACGCCCAAACCCAGCTGGACCTGGGAGGACTGGGCGCAGGCCAACGAGAAGGTCGCCGCCCTGGACCTGCAGGCGCCCGACGGACGCGACGTGGCGGGCGCCAACGACAACGGTGTCAACGAGGACATCTTCGAGGACTGGCTGCGCAGCCGGGGCGGGCAGCTCTACGCCAGCCAGACGAAGCTCGGCTTCACCGAGGACGACCTCACGGAGTTCTGGACCTTCTGCGACAAGCTGCGCGACAAGGGCTCCACCGCGCAGGCCAAGGACACGTCGCAGGCCACCACCACCGAGACCAGCCCCATGGGCCGCGGGCTCGCCGCGGCCGACTTCACCTGGGACGCACCGTTCCCCGGGTACCCGGCGCTGCTCGGTGACCAGGTCCACTTCGCGCCGGTCCCCACGACCGGCGGGAAGCAGGGCGCGTACTTCAAGCCCTCCATGCTCGTCGGCGTCGGGGCTAACAGCAAACACCCCAAGGAGGCGACCGAACTGGTCGACTTCCTCCTCAACGACCCGCGGGCCGGTGACGCCCTGGGCTTCACCCGGTCCACACCCCCCAACCGGACGCTCGCCACCCGCGTCGGCAAGACCCTCAAGGGGCCGGAGCGGGAGATCTACGCATACGCGCAGCGGTTGGAGAAGTACGGCCTGGACGCCCCGCCGACCGCACCACCGCGGGGCGATGTCGCGATCCAGACCGCTTTCAACCGGGCATACCAGCGCGTGATGTACGACCTGGCCTCTCCCCGGCAGGCGGCGCGCGAACTCATCGACGAGGCCAACAGGGAGCTGCGGTCATGAGCACAGTGTCGACCAGGGCGCCCGCGCGCGCCGACCGCACGACAGAACCGGAGAAGCCGGCCCGGCGACGGCGCTCCCGCCGGGAACAGCAGTGGCCCGCCTACGTCTTCCTGACGCCCTGGATGCTCGGCGCCGCCGTGCTGACCCTGGTGCCGATGGGTGTGTCGCTGTACCTGTCGTTCACGGACTACAACCTGTTCGACCCGCCGAAGTGGGTGGGGCTGCGCAACTACACCGACATGTTCACCGAGGACCCCCGGTTCTGGCGCTCGGTCGGCACGACGCTGAAGTACGTGGTGGTGGCCGTGCCACTCAAGCTGCTGCTCGCGCTCGGGGCGGCGATGCTGCTGAAGAACCTCGGCCGTGGCCGCGCCTTCTACCGCTCCGCCTTCTACGCGCCTTCCCTGCTCGGGGCGAGCATGTCGATCGCGCTGGTGTGGCGCGCACTGTTCAACGACGGGGGTTCCGTCTCCCATGCGCTGAGCGCCGTCGGGATCGACGTCGGCGGCTGGGTCGGCAATCCCGATCTGGCCTGGCTCGTGGTCGTACTGCTCACTGTGTGGCAGTTCGGCGCCCCCATGGTGATCTTCCTCGCGGGGCTGCAGCAGATCTCGCCCGACCTCTACGAAGCGGCGGCGCTGGACGGCGCGGGCAAGTGGCGGCAGTTCGTCTCCGTCACCGTGCCGATGCTGTCCCCGGTCGTCTTCTTCAACCTGGTGCTGGAGATGATCCAGTCCTTCCAGGTGTTCACCCCGGCCTTCGCCATCAGCGGCGGCAACGGCGGCCCCGCCGACTCGACGATGTTCTACACGCTGTACCTCTACGAACGCGGCTTCACCGCCTCCCACATGGGCTACGCGGCGGCCATGGCCTGGCTGCTGCTGATCACCATCGGCATCGTCACCCTGATCCTGTTCAAAACATCCCGGTCCTGGGTCTTCTACGCGGACGAGGAGGGGCGATGAACCTCACCAACAAGCGGTGGCTGCCGCACACGATCGCCGTCGTGGGCCTGCTCGTCCTGCTGTACCCCCTGGCATGGCTGCTCGCCACGTCACTCAAGCCCGCCGACGAGGTGGTCACCAGCCTCGATCTGTGGCCCAGCCATCTGGAGTGGTCGAACTTCACGACCGCCATGGACGGCGTGTCCGACGTCTCCGTGACCCGGCTCCTCAGCAATACGCTGCTGATCGCCGTGGGCGCCGTCCTCGGCAACGTCATCTCCTGCTCGCTGGCCGCCTACGCGTTCGCCCGGCTGCGCTTTCGCATGAGCAAGGTGATGTTCGCCTTCATGGTGGCCACGCTGATGCTGCCGCACCACGTGGTGCTGATCCCGCAGTACATCATCTTCAACCAGCTCGGCATGGTGGACAGTTACTGGCCTCTGGTGCTGCCCAAGTTCCTCGCCACCGATGCGTTCTTCGTCTTCCTCATGGTGCAGTTCATGCGCGGACTGCCACGTGAGCTGGAGGAGTCGGCCCGCATCGACGGCTGCGGACCGTTCCGCACGTACTGGGCCATCACCCTGCCGCTGACCCGGCCGGCGCTGATCACCACGGCCATCTTCACGTTCATCTGGACGTGGAACGACTTCTTCACGCAGATGATCTATCTGTTCTCGCCCGACAAGTTCACGATCACGCTGGCCCTGCGCAGCTTCGTCGACCAGTCCAGCACCTCCGCCTACGGACCCATGTTCGCCATGTCGGTGATATCCGTACTGCCGATCGTGCTGTTCTTCTTCGTGTTCCAGCGCTACCTGGTGCAGGGCATGGCCACCTCCGGACTGAAGGGCTGAGGCGCCATGGCACACGCACCCGCACTGCCTCCGAGCGACCGCCGGGAGCCCGGCGAGATCTTCGGGTCCCGCTTCACCCTCTTCGCCGACATGCTGTTCATCGGCCTCCTCACGGGCGTCGCCTGTCTGCCGGTCATCACGATTCCGGCCGCGTTCACCGCCGCGTCCGCGACCCTCCGGGACACCGCCGGCCATGGCGCTCCGGCCGGAGCCGGTGTGTACGTCCGCCATCTGCGGGCCCGCCTGACGGCGGGCACGCTGGCCGTGGGTCTGGTCCCACCGCTTCTCGTCCTCGTCCTGCTGGTCGACGCCGCGCTGGTGCGCAGCGCGCTGCCGGGGGCGGCCGTGATGGCGCCCGCCCTGGCCCTCACGACCCTGGGCATCGCGGTCGTGGGGCTGCGCGCCACGGGCCTGGACGCCCCGCAGCGGTCGGCCCGCGAGAGCCTGGTCCGCTCGGTCGCCGACCCGCGCGGCACGCTCCTGCTCGCCGCCGCCGTGGTGCTGGCCGCGCTGCTGGCCTGGTCGATTCCGCTGCTCCTGCCCCTCCTGCCGGGGCCGCTCGCGTTCGCCGCCACCGCCGTGGAGCTCCGCTCCACCGCGGACGGCTGAACCGGCCCCTCCCCCGGTCCTCCTCGTCCCCGCCCAAGCACGCTCCACCGGAGAACTCGTATGCACCACACCCATCTGAACGCCGCCGGCCATCCGAGGCCGCAGCTCATCCGGGACCCCGACTGGCACGACCTCAGCGGTCCGTGGCAGTTCGCCCACGACGACGCGGACGTCGGCCGGTCCGACCGCTGGATGGACCCGGACAACACCGAGCCCTTCACCGCGACGATCACAGTGCCGTATCCGCCCGAGTCCGGGGCCTCCGGAATCGGGGACACCGGCTTCCACCCCGTGCACTGGTACCGGCGCACCCTCGACGTGACCCCACCGGCCGCCGACCGGCGCCTCCTCCTGCACTTCGCGGCGGTCGACTACCGTGCCGAGGTCTGGCTGAACGGACATCCGGTCGGCCGCCACGAGGGCGGCCACACGGGCTTCAGCTGCGATCTCACCGACGCCGTCCGGCAGGGCGGGGAGCAGGTGCTCGTCGTCCGGGCCGAGGACCAGCCGCTCGACGCCACGCAGCCCCGCGGCAAGCAGGACTGGCGCCGGGAGCCGCACGCCATCTGGTATCACCGCACCTCCGGCATCTGGCAGCCGGTGTGGTGGGAGGAGGTGCCCGACGAGCACGTGACGTCGCTGCACTGGACGCCCGATGTCGCCGGGGCCCGGGTGCGCTGCGAGTTGCGCCTCGGCAAGTGGCCGCGGCGAGCCCTTGATGTGAGGGTGCGGCTGGCTCTGGGCGATCGGGTACTCGCCGAGCAGCGTGTCCTGACCGACGGGCAGGAAACGGTGTTCGACATAGCGGTGCCCGCTCTCCGCCACGGGCAGGCGCTGGACGAGCTGCTCTGGAGCCCGGAGCATCCGCATCTCGTGGACGCGACAGTCGAGCTGAGCGACGCGGCGGACCACACTGCGGTGGACCGTGTCACGTCCTACCTCGGACTGCGCGAAGTCGGCTGGGACAGCGGGCACTTCCTCCTCAACCACAAGCCGTACTTCCTGCGCTTCGCACTGCAGCAGGGGTACTGGCCGGGGTCCCACCTCTCCGCGTCGGACGACGAACTGCGCCGGGACGTCGAACTCGCCAAGGACGCCGGGCTCAACGGGCTGCGCATCCACCAGAAGCTGGAGGACCCCCGCTTCCTCTACTGGGCCGACCGCCTCGGTCTGCTGCTGTGGGAGGAGATGCCCTCCGCCTATACGTTCGGCACAGCCACGGTGCAGCGGGTGGTCGCCGAATGGACCGAGGCGATCTCCCGTGATCTCAGCCATCCCTCGATCGTCGCGTGGGTGCCGATCAACGAGTCCTGGTCCGTCCCGAACCCCGCCCTCGTCCCCGCACAGCGTCACTTCATGGATGCCCTCTACCACCTGACCAAGTCCCTCGACCCGTCACGCCCCGCGGTCTCCAACGACGGATGGGAGATCTCCGCGGCCGACATCTGGGGCGTCCACGACTACACCCAGCGCGCGGAGGTGCTGCGCGAACGCTACGGCCACGACTCGCTGCGACGAGGAGATCTCACGGATCCGTGGCCCGGTCCGAAGCAGGTCCTCCTGGACGGTGTGCGTCACCAGGGACAGCCTGTCGTGCTCAGCGAGTTCGGCGGGGCCACCTTCGAACCGGCCGAGGGCGCCGAGTGGTTCGGCTACGACACCGTTGCCACGAAGCAGGAGTTCGCGGAGCGTCTGGCCGACCTGGTGGGGGCCGCTGTGGACTCCGGACTCGCCGGCTTCTGCTTCACCCAGTTCACCGACACGGAGCAGGAGATCAACGGCCTGTTCACAGCGGACCGCGGGCTAAAGATCCCCATGGATGAGCTGCGCACCATTCTCACCCGGCCCCACCGCAGGTGAGCGCAGCCTGAACCCGGCGTGCGCGGGAGCCCCTTGCTCTTCCCGGCCGGTCCTGCACCGGGGCCGGCCGCACCCGGACGCGGTCCGGGACCCGTCCCCGGACACCGGCCGTAATCTGCCGCCGCAAGGGGGAGGCGATTCCCCGGGTCGGATGACGGTGGCAGGTGATGACCGATGGCTGACGACGCACATTTTCCGGAGTATCGGGCGGGAACGGGGACAACGGGTGCCCGTGGTCTGGGGCTTCCCGCGCTGGGGACGTTCGGGATCCTCGCCGGGATGGCCCAGATCGCGAGGAACGGTGCACCTCCGCTGGTGCTCCTCGGACTGCCGGTCCTCCTGGTCGTGCTGTATGTGCTGATGCGCGTTGCGGCCAGGCGGAGTGCGACGATCACCGGGCCCGAACACGTGCTGGTGCGGGTGCCGTTCCGTACCCGCAGGACGACGTGGCGCGACATCCAGGCCATCGAGATCCACTCCAACCCTGCCGCGGTCGGCGACAGCAACGTCATGGCGGAGTACGCCGTGCTCTACGACTGCCACGGGCGTCAGACGTCCCTTCCGCATCTCAACAGCAGGGCCCAACTCGCGCTGCACGACGAGGTGCGCGACCTGCGCGCGCTGTGGGAGCGGCTGCGCGGGGACGACTGGGTTGCGCTCCCTGAGGTCGCGGCGAAGGTGGTCAAGGTGCGCCGGACGACGGACAGGGCGCGCGCGTGGACCGTCGCGAGCCTGGCAGCGGGGGGCGCCATGGTCGGCACCGTCGTGCTCTTCCTCGTCCTGGTGCTCAGCGGGGCGCTGGACGATCTGGACGGGCCCATGACGGTGCTGCTCTCACCCGGGATGATCTTTGTGGTACCGGTCGTGGTGTACGCCGCCGTGCTGGTGTCCTACTCCCGCCGCAGGCGCAGGGAGCGGAACACGGAAATCCGGTGAAGACCGCGCGTGTCGCCGCGCTCTCTCCGTATGGTCGGTTCACACGCGGCATGCTGCGGTGTTCCGGATCATGGCGGAGGGGAAGTCGCAGTGCACCTGGGCAGGACGGTCGGTGGCCGCTACCGGCTCACGCACGGCCCGCTGAGAGGCGGAACCGGCGAGGTATGGCTGGCCCGTGACCGGCAGTTGGACCGCGACACGGTACTGAAGCGGGTGACGACGGGCGACGAGAGCGGCGCCGGTTTCGACCGGCTGCGGACGGAGGCCCGTGTCCTGGCCCGGTTCAGTCACCCGCATGTGGTGACCCTGTTCGACGCGGTGCGGTTCGGCCGGGGGCGGCGGGCCGCGTCCTGGCTCGTGATGGAGTACGTGTCCGGCGGCAGCCTGGAGGACCGTCCGCCGCTGGCACCGGAACGCGCCGCACGCATCGGCGTTCAGCTCGCGGACGCACTGGTCGCCCTGCACGCCGACGGGATCGTGCACGGTGACATCAAGCCCGGCAATATCGTGGTCACCGGCGACGGGCTTGCCAAACTGGCCGACTTCGGTGCCGCCTACCGTGTCGGCGGTACGGAGACCATCACGTTCAACGGTGCCGTCAGCTACACGCCCGACTTCGCGTCGCCCGAAGTCGTCCGCGGACAGCCGGAACCCGCCTCGGACATCTTCTCCCTCGCGGCCACGCTGTGCGCTCTGGTGACCGGCGAACCACCGCGTCCCCGCGGCGCCGGCGCCACCGACCGCTACGTCGCGGAGCGTCGGGCGGCCCGCGGCGTCGTCGAACTGCACGCGGTCGCCGACGAGATCGGGCCGCTGGGCGACATCCTCCCGGCCATGCTGGACCGCAGCCCGGGGAACCGGCCCGGTGCGGCCGAGGTCCGCACGCGGCTGGAGGAGATCGCGGGACTCCAAGAGCCCCTTCCGCCTGCCCGCAGTGCGCAGGATCCGCCGCCGTCCCCCTCCCGGGAAGGCGGCGGGGGGACGAATCCGGACGGGAGCAACACCCGAGGCGCGCAGGGCTGGTGGCGCCGCCCTGCGGCACTGGTGTCGGCCCGCGGGCCCCGGCCGCTCGTTCTCGGAGCTGCGGCCGTCGCCGTCGTCGCGGCTGTGGTGTGCGCCGAATTCGCGCTGCCTGCGAAGGGGCCCGGGCCGGAGGGGCAGAAGGAGGCGGGCTCCTCGGCTTCGCAGGCGGCGGACATGCTGTCCGCCATCGGGGATCACCGTACGGCCGACCCCTGCGCCCTGATCAGTCCGTCCGCACTCGCGCGATTCGGTGAGGCACAACTCGACCCGGCCTACGGCAACTTCGACCGGTGCGACGTGCTGGTGGACACCGGTTCCGGTGCTCCCGTCGATGTGAAGGTCACCTTCGTCGACGGTGGCCGATCGGAGCTGTCGAGCGTGAAGAGGAACACCGGGACGGTCAGCGTGGCCGATCTGCCCGCCGAAAGCGGGGCGTGCGGCAGGACGCTCCAGCCGGTCGGCGACGACGACGTGCACATCGAGGTCGTCGCGGAGCGGGACGGGGGGACGACGCAGCTCTGCGCTATGGCGGAGGTGGCCACCTCCGGAGCCGTCAAGGCCCTCAACCAGGGTGAGATCGAACGGCGTTCACCATCGGCCGGCTCGCTGGTGCATGAGGACGCGTGCACCCTGCTGGACGCCGACGCACTTGAGGCCGTTCCCGGCATCGACGCGAGACGGCCACGTATCGGGTTCGGGAACTGGGACTGCGAATGGGAGAGCACCACCAACGGCATGTGGGTCGAGTTGCGGTTCGATCGGGGACAGCCTCCGACTGCTGCCGACGGCACGATCACCCGTATCGGCGGTCGCGACGCCGTGGTCCAGCCGGACGCGGAGGGCGAGCACACCTGTCTCGTCCGGCTGGTTCACCGTTCGTACGACGACCCGGACGGCAACCCGGTCGTCGAGACGTTGAACCTGGCCGTCGGCGGCGACCGTTCGGCCGATCGGCTCCGCAGAACGGCGATGGACCTTGCGGCTGCGGCGGCCTCGGGCGTCGGGGCGGGGTGACGAGGTGGGGAGCGACGCTGCCGTCTCCCCCGGTGCTGTCTCCGCCGACCGGGGCGGGCCCGGTGGGGCTGTCATCGGGATGGCAGATTCGGAGCTGCTGGAACCTGCACGGTGGGCTGATCGTTAAGCCCGATATGCCTTCTGTTCTCGTTCTTGGTTTCGACCCTCACGCGGTGCCTGGCATGGACGGTGACGCCATGCGCGCGGTCCTGGACAAGGAACTGACCCGTTTCGGCGAACATGGCATCGCCGCTTCCATGACGCTGGTCGCGCCGGATGAATCAGCCGAGTCCGCGGTGGTCGCGGCACTGTCCGAGCAGGACTGGGACGCCGTCGTCATCGGCGGCGGGATACGCAAGCCTGAGCCCCTTGTGACGTTCTTCGAGCAGGTCGTGAACCTGGTCCGGCGGCATGCTCCAGGAGCCGCGATCGCGTTCAACACCAGCGGCGGCGACAGCGTCGAAGCAGCCGAACGGTGGCTGTGAAGCCCAGCCCCTGAGCTGAACCACCCTGCCGGGCCTGTGGACCCTGGCCGACGTGTCCGCCCACGCGCAGCCGCGAACGTGAAGCCGGGGGTCGACGGCAGGCCCGCTGGCGTCGGCCACAGCCGCTATTTCTCCGGGTAGAAGACGAGCACAGCGGTCCCCTTCACGAGCGACTTCAGCCGGAACCCGAGCTTGTTCAAGCCGCCGGAGCCGCCGGGCCCGATCTCCGTGCTCATGAAGGAGCCGCCCTTGCCGGTCGCCTCCAAGGTCACCGAGTGGGCCGCGACCCGTGCGACCGAGACTCCGGTGACCCCGAAGCGGGGGTCGACATCGATGGGCGTCGCCTTCGACACGGCGATCTCACACCGCCCGTCGGCGCACGCCCCGACGTCGGTGCCGTCAGCGGCTGCGGTGTCCGTCACCGAAGGCTTGCTGGAAGGCGCGGGCGAGGAGGCGGCGGCCTCCTTCGTCGTGTGCGGCGAACGCGTCGCCGCGGGGCCCGAGGAGGACGGCTCCGCCCCCCGTGCGGAGCCGTCGTCCTCGGAGTCCGTTCCGCAGCCCGCCAGGACCACCAACAGGCTCAGCGCTGCTGCGGCGGCCGCGTGCCGCTGCCGGTATCCGACGCCAATCATCGGTCGCTCCCTCTCTCTCGTGGGCCCGGCCGGGCAGCGGCCGTTCGCTCGGGGACAGTTGTAGCGCAAGGATCTCGGGACGGGTCCCGACCGGACAGGGGAGACTGGCGCACGACGCCCGGCACGAACGCGACGTGCCCGAAGAGGAGGCCGATGATGAACAGTCCTGCCAGCCTGGCGCGCGGCGTCGACCCCGCCGGGCCCGGCACGCTCCACGCCCGCTCGGTCGCCGGCGGCATCAAGGTCACCCCGCAGCCCGGCCGTACCATCCGGTTCGGCCGCGGTGAACACCCCGAGACGGACCTGCCCGTGGGCGACGACGACCTACGGGTCAGCCGCAGGCACGGGGAGCTGACCTACCGCAAGAACCTGTGGTGGCTGCGCAACACCGGAAGGCAACTCGTCCGGCTGCCGCACGGCCGGCTGATGCATGCCAGCTCCGAGCCGATCCCCCTGGCCACCGGCTACACACCGCTGTTCGTGAAGGGCTCGGGCTACCGGGAACATCTGGTCGAGCTCTACGTGACGGGCCACGACGAGCCGGGCCTCGTGCCGCGCCGCCGGATGGACACCCTGCCACCGAAGGTCTGGCCGCTGGACGACGACGAGCGGCTTCTCCTGGTCGTCCTGGGTCAGCACTATCTCCTGTACGAGGACGGCCCCCGGCCCCTGTCCTACCGTCGCGCAGCCGCCCAGCTGGGCTACCTGTGCCCTGCCGCCAACTGGAGCGAACGCAGGATCGAGCACAGGATCGTCGCCGTGCGCCGCCGCCTCCAGAACGCGGGCTTCCCCCACCCGCTGCTCCACGACAAGGAATCCGGCGCGCCCAGTGACAACAACCTCCTGCACAACCTCCTCAAGGGCCTGGTCGAGTCCACCACTCTCGTACCACCCGACCTGGAGCTGATGGACGACTAGGACGCGGGGGTGTCCACCGGTAGGACGCGGGGGTGTCCACCGGCGAAGTCCGGGGACACCGGCCGCTTCTCCCCACTGGCCCGGGCGTCCTCGAAGAACTGGGACCGTGGCCTTGACGGGTGAGGCCACGGTCGGCCGATCATGGCCCCATGACTCGCGCTCTCTCGACGCAGCCCGCCATCACCGCAGGCTCGCTCGCCAGTTCGCCCCAACCCGTGCTCCCGGCCGCCGGTGGCCTGTTGCTGCGCCCCTGGGGCGGAGGCGACGTACAAGGATTCCTCTCCGCATACCGCGACGCCGACATCCGTCGCTGGCACACCCGACGGCCGTCGACCGAGGCGCAGGTCCGGGAGTGGTTCGACGCCTACAGCCGGGACTGGCAGCAGGAGAAGGGCGGCCACTGGGCGGTAACCCGTGACGGCGGCGAGATGGTCGGACGGATCGCCCTGCGCTGCCTGGACTTCGACGACGGCGTCGCCGATGTCGCGTACTGGGTGCTCCCTGCCGCCCGCGGCGCCGGCGTCGCCACCCGTGCCGTCGCCACGCTCACCGACTGGGCCCTGGACGAGGTCGGTTTCCACCGCCTGCAGCTGGACCACTCGACACGCAATGCGGCATCCTGCGCGGTCGCCACAAAGTCCGGCTACCTGCTGGAAGGCACCAAGCGCAGCGCCGCCGTGCACGACGACGGACGACACGACATGCACCTGCACGCCCGCATCCGTGGTGACGATCCCGGCCTGCCCCTGACCGGCGGAGCCTGATCGGGCCCGGGAGCCGGAAGGGACAACCCCACGTGGTTTCAGGGGTTTCCCAAAGTGTTCGGAGGCCTCCGTCCTCCTAGCGTGCAGCATGGCAACTTCCCTGCCGGTGCGAGCACGCCCACGGTGACGTACTGCCGTACGTCACCACCCGCAACACCTCCCGCGACATGGACGTCATCCGGGCCCCCTCGGCGAGGGCTTGCCTGCGTCAACGCGTACCTGCGGACGGGGCGGCTCCCCGCGCACGACCTGTCCTGCGGGGCGTAGTTCCCTCGGCAACTCCTGCTGTTGATTTCTGATCGTTAACGCAGGTGACTGACGTTCACATACGTAGAAAGAATGCCGTTGATCTGGGTCTCTCTCGCGCTAATCCTCAACACCTTCCACTCATTCATGAACCGGGCCGGAGAAGATCCAGAATCTCGATGTTACTTTCTGGTCGACTATGTTGACACCCGTCTGAGCGCATGTGACCGTTACGGCACTTGGCCCTGGCCTGCACGTGCACTGTTCGTCCCTCGACGGAAGTGAGAGACATGAGCTCAGGAATACGCCGCCGCAGCATCCTCACAGCGGCCGCGATCGCAAGCGCAGCGGGCTCGCTCGCTCTGGCCGCACCGGCTTCGGCGCAGCCGGTCCCCGCGGCCGACGGCTCGTCAGGCGGCGTACTGCCCGCCGAGGACGGCTACGAGCTGTGGCTGCGTTACCGGCGGATTCAGGACCCCGATCGGCTCAGGCGGTACCGGGACGCGTTGGGCTCCCTGGTCTGGCAGGGTGGCGGTCCGGTCCAGCGTTCGGCCGTGGACGAGTTGGTTCGCGGGCTGTCCGCTCTGCTCGGCACCCGGGTGACGCCGCGCGCCCAGTCCTCTTCGGACAAGGGGCTCGTGGTGGGCACGCCGGCGAGTTCGGCCCTGATCCGTTCTCTCGTCCCCGCGGCCGACCTGGCGGAGCTGGGCGACGAGGGCTATGTCATCCGCCGGGTCACCAAGGCCGGCAGGACCCGCATCGTGGTGGCGGCCCGCGCCGACCGCGGCGTGCTCTACGGCGCCTTCCACCTGCTCCGGCTCGTACAGACCCAACAGCCCCTGGAACACCTCGCGCTCACCGAACGGCCTGCCGCGCCGCTCCGTGTGGCCGACCACTGGGACAACATCGACGGCTCGATCGAGCGAGGCTACGCGGGCCGGTCCTTCTTCGACTGGGAGAAACTGCCTCAACTCGACGACCGGTACACGGACTATGCGCGCGCCCTGGCCTCCCTCGGCATCAACGGCGCCGTGATCAACAATGTCAACACGCCCGCGACATACCTCGCCGAGCCATTCCTCACCAAGCTGGCCGCTCTGGCGGGCGTACTGCGCCGCTACGGCGTGACCCTGTACGTCACGGCGAACTTCGCCGCCCCCATCGACCTGGACGGGCTCGACACCGCCGATCCGCTGGACCCGGGGGTGCGCAGTTGGTGGGCGAAGAAGGCCAAGGAGATCTACGGCAGGATCGAGGACTTCGGCGGCTTCCTGGTGAAGGCCAACTCCGAGGGCCGTCCGGGCCCGTTGGACTACGGACGCACCCATGCCGACGGCGCCAATCTCCTCGCGGGCGCGCTGAAGCCGTACGGCGGCATCGTGATGTGGCGTGCGTTCGTGCACGACACCGACGCGAAGTGGGACCAGCAGGGCTACCTCGACTTCACTCCGCTGGACGGGAAGTTCGCGGACAACGCCGTTGTGCAGATCAAGAACGGGCCGATCGACTTCCAGGTCCGTGAACCCGCCCACCCGCTGTTCGGCTCCCTGCCGCAGACCAACTCGATGATCGAGTTGCAGGTGACACAGGAGTACACCGGCCACTCCACGCATCTGTGCTACCTGGTGCCTCAGTGGAAGGAAGTCCTCGACTTCGACACCCTCAAGGCCGGACCGGGCAGCACCGTGGCCCGTGTCGTGACCGGCCGGGTCCACTCCTACGCGCACTTCGGATTCACCGGCGTGATCAACTTCGGTGACGACAGGACCTGGACCGGCTCCCACCTCGCCGCTGCCAACACCCACGGCTACGGGCGGCTGGCATGGAACCCGGATCTGTCGGCGGCCGAACTCGCCGCGGAGTGGACCCGGATGACGTTCGGCAACGACCCGCACGTCGTCAGTACCGTCTCCGACCTCCTGCTCGGCTCCTGGCACACCTACGAGGAGTACACCTCACCGCTGGGCACGGGGTACATCACGCATCCGCCGGACGGCTCGGTGACCGGGCACTTCGATCCCAGCCCGACCACGACCACCCAGTTCCACAAGTCGGACCGCGAGGGCCTCGGCTACGACCGCACGGCCGCAACCGGCAACGGCTACACCGAGCTGTACGAGCCGGCGATCCGCGACGCCTACGAGTCCCTGGACGACTGCCCGGAGGAACTGCTCCTCTTCCTGCACCACGTGCCGTACACCCACCGGCTGGACAGCGGGAAGACGGTGATCCAGCACATCTACGACACCCACTTCTCCGCCGCGGAGCGGGTATCGGACATGGGCGAGTCCTGGCACGGGCTGCGCCGCCGCATCGATCACCGCCGGCTCACGGAGGTGCACCGCCAGCTGGGCGAGCAGTCGGTCCAGGCGGCACGGTGGCGGGACACCCTGGTCGCCTACTGGTTCGATCTGAGCCGGATCCGTGACGCGCGCCGCAGCTGGCTCCAGGCCTCCGTCGCCCCGGCCGACACGGCACTGCTGGGCGGCGAGCGCAATGAACTGCCCGTGCAGGTGGTCAACGCGACCGGCTCGGGGCTGCGCACGGACATTGCGCTCGATGTGCCCGAGGGCTGGAGCTCCGAAAAGGCGACGTGCTACGTGGCCTCCGAAGGGGACGAGACGGTGAAGGTGACCGTGGTGCCTCCGGCAACCCCGGCGCTCGCCACCCTGCACGCGCGCCCGAGCTCGGGTTCGGTGCAGATCCTCGACTCCTCGCTGCGCAGCCTGGCCAAGGCGGTCGTCGTCCCGCCCGCCGCCCGCTGCGTGCACGCGCTGGACGCGGGACCCTCCACCGCACCGGTACTCAAGGACTACACCCGCCTCGCGCCCGACAGCAGTTGGCAGGAGGGCGCCGGCTTCGGCTGGGTGGGCAACACACCCGACGCCACCGACACCGGACTCTTCGACGTCGTCCGGCGGGACTACGTACGGGACAGCGCCCCCGCCGTGCTGCGGTTGAAGCTGCCTGCGGGCGGCTGCACGGCGCATCTGCTCACCGGCGACCCCAACACGTTCAACAGGCCGCTGATCGTCCGGGTGGACGGAGTCGAAAGGACCCGCAGCGAGCAACTCGACGGCCGGGAGTTCAGCTGGCTCCGGATCCCGCTGGACGGCGGTTCCTCCGGACGGGAGGTGGACCTGGAACTGTCCGCGCAGGAGGACCAGACCTGGCATCTGAGTGCCTGCGTCGTCCTGGCGGACGAGTCGTCGCCGTAAGGAGCCGCCCCGGGCGGCCTCGCGGGTCGCCCGAGGCTCCCCGTGGGGCCCTCGGCGCCCTCGGTCACCGGCCCTCGGCCCCGCGCATTCACTAAGGCAGGTTGATAAAGTAGCCTTAGTACATGAACGATGACCTGAACCCCGATCGAGTCGCCCCGGCCCTGCTGGCGAGCATCGGTGTGCTGGTACGCCGGGTGCGCCAGGTGCCGGTCGACGGCGGGCTCACGATGCCCGAGCGGACCGCACTCTCGCACCTGGACCGCTCGGGCCCCACCACCTCCTCGGCCCTGGCCCGCGAAGTGCAGATCACCGCACAGGCCATGGGGGCGACGCTCAGCGCGCTGCGGGTGCGTGGCCTGGTCGAACGCCGTCCGGATCCGCAGGACGGCAGACGCGTGGTACTGACAGTGACCGACGCCGGCGTGCAGGCTCTCAAGGACAAACGCAACGCGCGGGCCGAACTCCTGGCCCGGGCCCTGACCAGCAGCGCGTTCACCCAGGCGGAGCTGGAGCAGCTCGCGGCGGCCGCGCCGCTGCTGGAGCGGCTGGCCCGGAACATCTGATGCGCCGACGCAACCATCAGGAAGCAAGCTGATGACGGACCCTCCCAAGACGCGCGCCCCGCGCCGCCCGGCCGATGCCGACCGGTACAAGTGGACGGCGCTGTCGAACACGACCGCCGCGGTCTTCATGTCCGCACTGGACGGGTCCATCGTGCTGATCGCCCTGCCGGCGATCTTCCGCGGTGTGCACCTGGACCCGCTGGCTCCGGGCAACATTGCCTATCTGCTGTGGATGATCATGGGGTACCGGCTGGTCCAGGCCGTCCTGGTGGTCACGGTGGGCCGCATGGGAGACATGTACGGCCGGGTCCGGATCTACAACTGCGGGTTCGCCGTCTTCACCTTCGCCTCCATCCTGCTGTCCTTCGATCCCTTCGAAGCCGGCCACGGGGCGATGTGGCTGATCGGCTGGCGCCTGCTGCAGGCCGTCGGCGGGTCGATGCTGACAGCGAACTCGGCCGCGATCCTGACCGACGCCTTCCCCGAGGAGCAGCGCGGCTTCGCCCTGGGCATCAACCAGGTCGCCGCCCTGGCCGGGATGTTCATCGGCCTGGTCGCCGGCGGTCTGCTGTCGGCCTGGGACTGGCGGGCGGTGTTCTGGGTGAACGTGCCCGTCGGCGTGTTCTTCACGGTGTGGGCCTACCGCACCCTGCGCGACACCAGTAAGCGCGGCGGCGGCCGGATCGACTGGTGGGGCAACATCACCTTCGCGGTGGGCCTCAGCGCGGTCCTGATCGCGGTCACCTTCGGCCTGCAGCCCTATGACGGGCACACGATGGGCTGGACCAATCCGCTGGTGGACGTGATGGTCGTCGGCGGGCTGGTGCTCCTGGTGTCGTTCGTCGCCATCGAGAAGCGTGTCTCCGCGCCGATGATCCAGCTGAGTCTCTTTCGCCTGCGAGCCTTCACCTTCGGGAACCTGGCGGGCCTGGCCATCTCGATCGGCCGGGGCGGGATGCAGTTCGTGCTGATCATCTGGCTGCAGGGCATCTGGCTTCCGCTGCACGGATACGACTACGGCGATACGCCGCTGTGGGCCGGCATCTTCATGCTGCCGCTGACCGCGGGCTTCCTCGTCGCGGGCCCGGTCTCCGGATATCTCTCCGACCGGCTCGGCTCCCGGGGCCTGGCCACCGGGGGCGCCCTGCTGTTCGGCGCCAGCTTCCTCGGCCTGATGCTGCTGCCGATCGACTTCAGCTACTGGATCTTCGCCGTGCTGATCGCGCTCAACGGAATCGCCAGCGGCATGTTCGCCTCCCCCAACTCCTCCTCGATCATGGGCAGTGTGCCCGCGCAGTTGCGCGGGGTCGCCTCCGGCATGCGCGCCACCTTCCAGAACTCCGGCACCGCTGTCTCCATCGGTGTGTTCTTCTCCCTCATGATCGCCGGGCTGGCCGGCAGCCTCCCGCACACCCTCACCAGCGGACTGGAACAGCAGGGGGTGCCGGCCCACGTCGCAGCACAGGTAGGCAGTCTGCCTCCGGTCTCGTCGCTGTTCGCCGCCCAGCTCGGCGTCAATCCGGTCCAGCATCTGCTGGAGCCGAGCGGGGCCCTCACTCACCTGACGGCCACTCAGCAACAGGCACTGACCGGACGTGAGTTCTTCCCGGGTCTGATCTCGGGACCCTTCCACTCCGGTCTAGTCATCGTGTTCGCCTTCGGCGCCACCCTCGCCCTCCTTGCGGCGCTCGCCTCCCTGCTGCGCGGCAACGGCCACGCAGCAGGGATCCCACTACCGCACACTCCCGCCACCGGCGACGCCTCCGCCGCTGCGCCCGACGGCCGGACAGGGAAAGCCGCGGGCAGGACCGGCTCATCACCCGCTTCCGGCACCCAGCCGCCACCCACAGGAGAACCATCCCCATGACACTCACCGCAATCGACCCGATGCCCGCACTGGTCGTGATCGATCTTCAGAACGGCATCGTCCGGGCCCACAGCAACACTTCGGTCACCGCCTCCGTCCAGCAGTCCAGCCACCTGGCCGCCGAGTTCCGGCGGCTCGGACTGCCCGTGGTCCTGGTCAACGTCACCGGACGCGCGCCGGGGCGCACCGAGGCCGGACGGCCGGGAAGTACGGACACGCTGCCGCCCGGCTGGGCCGATCTCGTCGACGCCCTCGAAGTCCGGCCGACGGACCATCTGATCTCCAAGCGGCGGCGCAGCGCGTTCCACGACACCGGGCTCGACACGCTCCTGCGCGATCTCGGTGTCACCCAGATCGTGCTGGCCGGCATCTCGACCAGTGGAGGCGTCGAGTCGACGGCCCGTTCGGCTTCCGACCACGGCTACCACGTCGTCCTGGCCACCGATGCCATGAGTGACCCCGATGCCGACGCCCACCACCACAGCGTCGGGCGCGTCTTCCCCAAGCTCGGCGAGACCGCCACCACCGCCGAGGTCGTCAAGATGATCGGGGCAACGCGATGACCCTGCTCGGCCGGCTCCTGAAGAACCGCAGAGCGGGCGAGGCCCATGCGGCATGGAACCTGCCCAACCTGATGGGTCCCGAGTTGCCGGCCCTCACCAGCCGGGGCTTCGGCGACGGCGGGACCATCCCGCGGGCGCACTGCGCGAAGAGCGTCGGTGGCGACGACCTCTCCCCCCACCTGGTCTGGGGCCCGCCGCCGCCCGGCACCGCACAGCTCCTCCTGGTCGTCGAGGACCTCGACGTTCCCCTGTCCAAGCCGGCCGTGCACTGCGTCGCCCTGATCGAACCGTCAGCCGGTGACCTGGAGCCCGGCGCCCTGGCCGCGCGCCGGCCCGGCCCCGGGGTGCGGGTGCTGCGGTCCACCGTCGGACGCGGCTACCACGGCCCCGCTCCCGTCAAAGGACACGGTCCGCACCGCTACACCTTCCAGCTGTTCGCCCTGTCGGAGCCGGTGGACGGCCCCGGTGCACCCCGGGTGGGCCGGGCACGGCCCCGCGCCCTCCTGCGCGGCATTGCCGCACCGGTCCTCGGCCGCGCGCGGCTGACCGGCCTCTTCGAACGCTGACACCTGAGACGCCACGGGCCGAGAACCGGGCGGCGAAGGAGGGCCGGGTCCGCGACGGGCAGGCGCATGCCGCCCTCGTCGGCAAGAACCACTGGGTGATCACCAAACCCTGGAGTGAGGGAGAGGGGCGACCGCCCCAGGGGGGAACACAGCGGTACTCCCCCGATTTCCGCGCGGGGGGCTACCCGGCCGGCGCGTAGTTGTAGATCGAGGGGACGGCCATGCCGGACTGCGGGGTGATCTTCACGGTCCCGTCCGAGACGTGGAGGTAGCTCATCCGGTAGAAGGGCACGAACCAGCCCTCCTGGACAAGGTGCTCGTTGAGCTCGTGCGCGGCCGTCTTCGCCTCGGCTCCGCTCCCCGTCTGGATACGGGGCAGCAGTTTCTGCGTCTCGGCGTCCGTGGTGCCGAACATGTTGAACGCCCCTGGTGCGACGAGGTCGTTGGCCGCCGCCCAGTCCGATGGGGGCTGACCCATGTTCATGACCATGCCGGAGTAGCGACGGTCCGTGAAGACCTTCTGTACGGCGGTGGCGGCGTCCAGCGTGTCCCACACGAGTGTGACGCCGATGGCCTTGAAGTCGGACTGGAGCGAGGCGGCGAGGGCGTCGTTGACGATCGCCGGGATGCGGGGCAACTTCAGGGTGAACCCGTCGGCGTACCCGGACTCCTTCAACAGCGCCTTGGCCTTGACCGGGTCGTGGGAGTAGTACGAGTCGAGCTTCTTGTCGTACGCCTGTGTCTCGGGGCCGAAGATCTGCGCGGTGGTCTCGCCGCGTCCCTGACGGATCCGGTCGAGCATCGTCCCCCGGTCCACGGCATAGTTCAGCGCCTGCCTCACCCGCGGGTCGCGCAGGGCCGGCGTCACCTTGCCTCCCCGGTCGAAGAGCAGGAGCCCTTGGAAGTCGATCTCCTGTTTCTGCGTCGTGACCCCGGGGTCGGACTCGATGGCCACCTGCTGGTCGGCGGACTGCAGGAGTGCCGCGTCGACCTGTTTGGTCCTGAGGCCGTTGGCTATCGCGGTCTCGTTGTCGAAAAAGCTGATGGTGATGTTCTTGTACGGGAGTTCCTTGCCCCAGTACTTCGGGTTGCGCCGGTAGGACCACTTCGTGCCGACCGTCGTCCTCGTCTTGTCGAGGCGGTAGGGGCCCGTGCCGTCCGGCGTCGTCTTGAGGGTGTCGCCCTTGGCGAACTGCTTGGGATTCGCCATCAGGCCGGGGGCGTCGCTCAGGTAGAACTCCATGGCCGGGTTGGGCTGCTTGAGTTTCAGCGTCACGTGCCCCGCGTCGGCGACTTCGACCGACTCCAGGTCGCCGAGCCACTTGGCGTCGGCTCCGCCGGCCTTCTTGAAGCGCTCCACGTTCGCCTTGACCGTTGCCCCGTCGAAGGCGCTGCCGTCGGCGAACCGAACACCCTTGCGCAGCGTCAGGGCGAGTTCGGTGCGATCCGCGTTGTACGTCCATCGTGTCGCCAGCATCGGGCTGAAGGCGCCGTCGGGCTCTCGCTTGATGAGGGTGTCGTACACCGGTTGGAAGAACGGCAGGGCGCTCCCGGTGGCGACCGCCGGGTCGAGGCTCTGCGGGAGAGTCATCGTCGCGATGTTCAGGGTCGAGGATCCGGTGCCCCTGGCGCCGGCGTCGGTGCCCCCGCATCCCGCGAGGGCGAGTGATGCCGCGACGCAGGCGGCCACTGTCACGGTTCGGGCGTTTCTGCTCATGTCTTGCGCTCCGTCTGGAGAGCCGGGGCATGACCGCCCCGGCGAAGATTGGGGGTGGGACGGCGAGGTCAGTGGCCGAGGGCGGAGAGGACCGCGTCGGCCATGCCCCTGTGGCCGGCCGTGTTCGGGTGGAAGCCCGCACCGTCGCCCGTGTCCGCCGGTTCGATCCAGCGGACACCCGCCGGCTCGCAGGCGTCGTGTCCGACGGATCGCCCATAGGTGTCGACGTATCCGGCGTCGTAGACGTTGGCCTGCTGCGCCAGCATCGTGTTGAGGTACTTTTCCTTGTCCCGGAACCAGCCTAAGTCGCCGTCCGCCAGCGGAACCTCCGACCGGCAGGGCGTGCCGTCGTCCGGCAGAAGGGCGGGATAGCCGACCAGCAGGACCCTGGCCTGCGGGGAACGGGCGTGGATCTCGTTCAGCACCGCGTCGATCTTCGGTGCGGTGGCGTTGATCCTGGAGTCGATCCCGTCCGTACCGATCAGGTTGAAGCTGTGCTTGCAGGGCGATCCGTGCGGCGCCAGGTAGGCCACCAGGACACATCGGGTGATCGCACCCGTCAGGTCGAGATCGTTGCCACCGATCCCCAGGGTGACCAGCGTGGTGTCGGGGCGCAGGGCGTCGAGCTGAGGCGGCGCGGACTCCTGCCGGCCTGTCATATGGGTGGTGTCGGCGCCGGCGCACGTCACATCGGTGAAGACCTCGGCTCCGACCGCGCTCGCCACGAGTGACGGGTAGTTCCGGTCGGAACGGCCGCAGACGGTATCGGTCTGCTGCGGGATTCCCGGCCCGGAACTGTACGAGTCGCCGAGGGCGACGTAGTGGGCTCCCGTGTCTGTCGGCCCGCCGGCCGGTGCTGCGATGCCCGGCGACGCGGCGCCGAGCAGCAGTGCGACCGTCGCAGCCGCGGCGAAGGCCGACCGGGTGGCGCCTGCGCGGACGCCGTCCCGCCGCAGGGCCGGAACCGGATGCTCCGCCTCTCGGCGCGCCGGGATGGATGACCGACCGGATACCGACATGACCGTTCCTCGATTCGTGGCAGAGCGGAGCCGACAGCCGGGCAGCGGAAGACAGCTCACCGAAGCCGGCCGCCCGATCACAAAAACCGTACGATGATCGGTTTCTGGCCGTCAATAGTCCCGCAGAAAAGAAGTTCCGGCAGCCAGGAGGCCCGCCGCAGCGGCAGGCTCGAACCCTTGACAACCCAAAACCGATCACCATACGTTTTTGGGTCGCATGCCACCCTGCTCCCGTTCGCGGCAGCGGACCGGCGCGGCCGCACGTCCCCACCTGCCACGCCGCACTTCCGGTCACCCCTCTACGAAAGCCCGACAGGTACGCCGTATGACTCAGCAAGACCCGTCCAGCCCGTCCACCGCAATCGCCCTCTCGCTTGCCGAAAGGGCATCGCTCACCAGCGGGGCCGGTGACTTCGTCACCCACGAGTCGGTGGTGGCCGCCGTTCCGGCCGTCACCGTCTCCGACGGCCCGCACGGTCTGCGGCTGCCCAAGGAGAGCGGTGACGGCGGCCAGCTCGACCTGCACAGTGCCGCGCCCGCGACCTGCTTTCCGCCCGCCGTCGCCCTCGGCAGCAGCTGGAACCCGGACCTCGCCGAGCAGGTCGCGGGCGCGATAGCCGCCGAAGCCGTGGCCCATGGCGTCGGCGTCGTGCTCGGCCCGGGCATCAACATCAAGCGGTCGCCCCTGTGCGGACGCAACTTCGAGTACTTCTCGGAGGACCCCCTGGTATCGGCCGAGCTCGGTGGCGCCATGGTGCGCGGCCTGCAGAACGCCGGGGTGGGGGCGGCCCTCAAGCACTATGCCGCGAACAACCAGGAGACGGACCGGATGCGGGTCAGCGCCGACATCGACGAGCGGCCGCTGCGCGAGATCTATCTGCGCGCCTTCGAACGCGTCGTGCGCCGGGAGCGGCCCTGGTCGGTCATGGCTTCCTACAACGGTGTCAACGGCGTTCCCGTGTCGGAGAACAGCCGCCTGCTGACCGGCATCCTGCGGGGCGAGTGGGGTTTCGACGGGATCGTCATGTCCGACTGGGGCGCGGTACGCGACAGGGTTGCCGCCCTGCGCGCCGGACTCGACCTGCAGATGCCCGGCACCGGCGGGCGTACGGACCGCGAGGTCGTCGCAGCCGTGGAATCGGGCGCCCTTGACCGCGCGGTTCTCGACCGTGCCGTCGACCGGCTCGTCCGTTTCGCCCGGCGCACCACCGCCCCGGCCCCCTCCCCCGGAGTTGGCGACGCGGCCGTCCGGCACCGGCTCGCCGGCCTGGCGGCGGACCAGTGCATCGTGCTCCTGAAGAACGAATCGGCGCTGCTGCCGCTGGATCCGGCCACCGGCAGTGTGGCCGTCATCGGCGAACTCGCCCGCACCCCGCGGTTCCAGGGGGCCGGCAGTTCACAGGTGACCCCGACCCGGCTCGACGTGCCCCTGGACAGCCTGCGCGAACAGGCCGAGGGCGCCCATGTGCGCTTTGCCGCCGGCTATCCCTTCCCCGGCCCGGAGGACGAACCGGAGACGGACGCCGGCCAACTGGCCGAGCAGGCCGTTCGGCTGGCGGAGGACAGCGGGGCGGTGGTGCTCTTCCTGGGGCTGCCTCCGCAGGACGAGTCGGAGGGCTTCGACCGCGACCACATCGATCTCCCGGCCGCCCAGATCAGCCTGCTGGAACGGATCCTGTCGGTCAACTCCCGTGTGGTGGTGGTGCTTTCCAACGGCGGCGTGGTGCGTACGGCCCCCTGGCAGGAGCAGGTGCCCGCGCTGGTGGAGGGATGGCTGCTCGGACAGGCGGGCGGGGGCGCGATCGCCCGGGTGCTGTTCGGGACGGTCAACCCGTCCGGCAAGCTCGCCGAGACCATCCCGTTGCGTCTGGAGGACTCCCCCAGCCATCTCTCGTTCCCGGGCGAGGAAGGCAGGGCCCGGTACGGCGAGGGGATCTTCGTCGGGTACCGCGGCTATGACGCCGGGCGCCGCGAGGTGGCGTTCCCCTTCGGCCACGGCCTCTCGTACACCACGTTCGGCTATCGCGGCATGGACGTGACCGAGGCCGGCGAGACACTTCGCGTCGCAGTGACCGTCACCAACACCGGATCCCGGGCCGGCCGAGAGGTCGTCCAGATCTACGGCAGCGGCCCGGCGGACTCGCGGATCCTGCGGCCCCTACGCGAACTGCGCGGCTTCGCCTCGCTCTTCCTGGAACCCGGCGAGAGCCGTGACGTCGTCGTGGAGCTGGCACGCCACGATCTCGCGTACTTCAGTGAGCGGGAGAACGGCTGGAAGGTCGAGGGCGGCACGTACCTCATCGAGGCCGGCGCATCCTCACGCGATATCCGCACCTCGGCCGAGGTCACCGTCCAGGGGGATCCCTCGGGGCTCCGGCTGACCGGCCGCAACACCCTCGCCGAGTGGCTCGGCCACCCGGTGGGCGGGCCACTGCTGCTCGACCGGTTCGCCCGGGCCCGCTCGGACGCGTCCCAGGAGGGGCCCGGAGCCATGGCCGATCCGGTGATGCGGCGGTTCCTCGCCGATGTGCCGCTCGACGTCATCTGTGAGTTCCCGCAGAGCCCCGTACCACCGGAAGGCCTGGCCGAGCTGTCCGATGCGGTCGAGGCACGCCGTACGGCCGGCCCGGCAGAGCGAGGTGTCTGACATGGCCGGGCAAGCGGCGGTGAGCGGGCGGGTGGCGCCCGGCTGGGAGGCGGTGCGCGACGCGTTCGCCGAGGGGCAGGCGGACGACCCCGGAGCCGCGCAGCTGGCCGTCCACCATCACGGGCAGCTGGTGGTGGACCTGGCCGCGGCCGGCCGGAGACCGGCCGAAGGGGCGCCTTTCGGGCCGGAGTCGGTGGGTGTGCTGATGTCGGCCACCAAGGGACTGGTCGCCGTCTGCGCGCATCTGCTCAGCCAGCGCGGCGTCCTGGACCTGGATGCCCCGGTGGCCCGCTACTGGCCGGAGTTCGGCGTGGCGGGGAAGTCGGGAACCACCGTGGCCGACCTGCTCACACACCGGGCCGGGCTGCCCGCGTTCTCCTCCGGCGGTGTGGGGGTGGGGCTTCCCGGACTCTATGACTGGGACGCCCGGGTCGCCGCACTGGCGGCGATGCGGCCGGTGTGGGAGCCCGGCTCCGCGTATCTGTACCACGCCCTCACGTTCGGCCACTTGGTCGGCGAGGTGGTCCGGCGGGCAGCCGGTATGAGCGTCGGCGCGTTCTTCGCGGCGGAGGTGGCGGGCCCGCTGGGCCTCGACCTGTGGATCGGGCTGCCGCCGGAGGAGGAGCACCGTTTCGTACCGCAGTTCTCCGTGCGGCCTGCTCCTTCACCGGCGCAGATCGCCGGATTCATCGAGGGTCTCGGACTGTCGCCCGACGACGGGCTGCACGCCGCACTCCGTGCGTCGGCGGCGGAACTGGCCGCGGTGACCGACGGGCTGACAACCTGTCGGGGCCGCAGTGCCGAGCTGCCGGGTGCCGGTGGCATCGGCAACGCCAGGTCCCTGTCCCGGCTGTACGCCGCACTGACCGGGCCGGTGGACGGCGAACGGCTGCTGTCCCCGCTGACCGTGGACCGGGCCCGGGCCCCCCGGAACGACGACGTGGCGCCGCCACCGCCGCTGGACGGCGGCGACGGCTCGGGCCGCACCCGGTTCGGGCTCGGATTCGAACTGCCCCGCCCCGGGCTGCCCATGCTGGGCGAGGGCTCGTTCGGGCACGCCGGGGCGGGCGGCCGGCTCGGCATGGCCCGTCCCGAGAGCGGTCTCGCGGTGGGGTACGTATGCACCGCGATGTCCTGGGAACCGGCAGCGGGCCCCGATCTGCGCTGGACGGGCTGGACCGATGCCGTACGGGCCGCGGCCCAGGCACAGGGCTGACCGGTACAACGCGGCAGGGGGCGGAGCCGGTGTCGTCCGGCTCCGCCCCCTCCAAGGCCTGCTGCGGCGCGCTGACCCGCTCAGGAAGCCTCCGGCCCCTGACCCGGATCGAGAATCGCCAGAAGGTCCTCCACGGGCTGCTCCATGTCCGTCGAACGGTCGATCAGCCACTGCAGCTGGACGCCGTCGGCCACCGCGATCAGGAGCAGAGCCAGCCGGTCGGGCGGCACGAGGGTGCTGATCCGCCCCTCGTCCACGCGTCCTCGGACGAACGCCGCCACCCGGTCGCGCAGCACCGGGTAGCGCTCGGCGAAATGAGGGTGCGCCGGATGTGCCGGATCGCCGGCCGCGGCAGCCATGGACACGAAGAGCTCCACAAGGCCCGGGGTTCTTGCGGCCTCCCGGATGATCTCGCGATAACTCTGCGGATCGCCACGTTCCACCTGTCGCACCCTGGCCGTCTCGTCCCGCACCCGCAGCACCTGTGCGAGCAGGTCCTCCTTCGAGTCGAAGTAGTGCATCAGCCCCGGCAGGCTCAGACCGCATTTCGCCGCCACCTTGCGCAGCGAGGTGCCGCGGTAGCCCTCGGCGGCGAAGATCTCCAGTGCGGCGTGCAGAATCTCGCCGCGCTTGGCCTCGCCCTTCTCGTACGGGCCCCGTTTCGCCACGCGGGCCGCCTATCGCGCAGAGGCGACGGAAACCGGGCCGGGCTCCTCGGCACCGGGCAGCCGCCTGGCCCGCGACAGGGCGCCCAGCCATCGCGCGGACCCCTTCGGGGAGCGGGCGAACGTGGTCCGGTCCACCGCGATGAGCCCGAAGGTGGGCCGGTAGGTGCCCCACTCGTAGTTGTCCAGCGCGCTCCAGTGCAGATATCCGCGTACGTCCACGCCGTCCCGCATCACGTCGGCCAGGCTCGCCAGCGCGCGCCGGGTGTAGTCGATGCGGCGCTCGTCGTCGCCGGTGGCGATGCCGTTCTCCGTCACCACGATCGGCACGTCGGGGCCGACCACGTCCGCGGTGTGCCGGACCGCTTCGCCGAGCGCCTCGGGGTAGATCTCCCAACCGGTCAGTGTGGTCTCGGTACCGGCCGGCAGCGGCAACGCCCCGTCCGCGCCCATGCGGTGACGGGTGTAGGCCTGGACGCCGATCCAGTCGTCGTCGCGAGCCGCGTCGAGGAAGACGTCCTCGCGTGGCCAGGCATACGCGTTCACCGCCGCCTCGGCACCGGGTTCGGCCTGGTAGACCTGGTTGGCGACGGTCCAGCCGACCTGCAGGTCCGGGTCCGCGGCCTTCAGAACGGCCGCAGCGGCCCGATGTGACCGGATCAGCGCCCGCACCACCTCGGGCTCGGGTTCGAACGAGGCCGGATCGACAGCTGCGGCGCCCTGTTCCCGCGCGGTGTCCGGACCATGAGCGATGCTCTGCCAGCCGTGCTGCGCCGCGTGGCGCTTCAACGCGTACATCAGGGCCATGATGTTGGGCTCGTTGATCGTGGCGACGTAGCGGACCCCGTCCCGGAGGATCTCGGTGGCCGTGCGCGCGTATGCCGCGAACAGTTCGGGCGCCTGCGGTGCGGACCAGCCCCCGAGATCGCTGAACCACTGCGGCGAGGTGAAGTGATGGAGCGTCACCACCGGCTCCAGACCACGCTCCCGCGCCCCGCGCACCATGGCCCGGTAGTGCTCGACGGCCGCCCGCGAGACCGCGCCCGGCCGGGGTTCGATGCGGGCCCACTCGATGCCGAACCGATAGGAGTCGAATCCGAGGTCGCGCAGCAGATCCATGTCCTCGGGCCATCGGTGGAAGCTGTCCGCCGCATCGCCGCTGGGCTCGGTGACGAAGCTGTCGGGATGGTTCTCCAGAGTCCACCAGTCGCTGGTGACGTTGTTCCCCTCGACCTGGTGGGCGGAGGTGGACGCTCCCATGAGGAAGCCCTCCGGCAGAGCGAGACCGGGTCCGGCCGGGTTCGCCATCAGGGGTGCTCCTTTCCATCGGAGACGGGCTCGGCCCGCACTCCACAAAAAGCGTTCATTGATCGGTTTTCGTGTTAGCGTACAGGCGGCAGCGACCCCGGAGGAAGAGGCGGCAGGGCCGAACTCGATCCGGGCCGGCTCGCACCTCAGGGATCCGGGACGCGGAACCGACGACGCCGTTCCGGCCCCTGGGCCCACCGCACACAGGGAGCAATCCATGAATGCCGTCATCCCGCAGCCCACCACTTCCCCGGCCACAGGCGTCGGCCCGGGAGAGCTCAGCGCAGCCGGCCCGTGGCGGGTGCGTGCGGCCGACCCGGCTCTGGAGCCGGTCGCCGAAACCCTGCGGGCGCTACTCGCCCCCCATCTGCCGGACCGTCTGCTCCAGGCCGGGACCGCCGCACCGGGCGCCGGGGAACTGGTTCTGACCCTCGACGACTCACCGTCAAACGCGCCTCGTACCACCGTGGGCGTCGCCCCGGACGGCGCTCCGGACCCGGCCGACGAGTCCTACCGGCTCACGGTCGCAGCCGGCTCCATCACCTGCCGCGCCGGCACCCACGAGGGCGTCTTCCGCGCCGCCACGACCGCCGCCCAACTGATCATCACAGCCCCCGAAGGCGGCACACTCCCCTGCCGGGAGTTCGCGGACGCCCCCCGCCACGCCTGGCGCGGACTCCTGCTGGACCCCGCCCGAGCCTTCCTGCCCCCGGACGAGCTGCGTCGGCTGATGGACCTCGCGGCGCTCTACAAACTCAACGTGCTGCACCTGCATCTCACGGACAACGAGGGCTGGCGCATAGAACTGCCGGGCACGCCCCGGCTGACAGAGCCCGGCGAGGACGGCACGGCGGGCGATTTCTACACCGTTGCGGAATTCCGCGAACTGCAGGAGTACGCGGCCCGCCGCTTCATCACCGTCGTACCCGAGATCGATCTGCCGGGGCACTGCGGCACCCTCCGTGAAGCCGTGCCCGGACTCCGCGAGGCCCCGTCACCTCCCGGCCTCCGGGCGCGGTTCCCGTTCCTGCCGCCCCTGGACCTGACCGACGAAGAGACGCACACGGCGGTCGGCCGCATCCTCGCGGACGTCTGCCGCCTGACGACCGGCCCCTTCGTGCACATCGGAGCGGACGAGGCGTTCGGCGCCACTGAGGAGAGCTTCGCCGCCTCCGTACGCGAACTGCGCGCGCTCGTACGCGCATACGGTAAGCGCCCGCTCGGCTGGCAGGAGTCGTCCCGGGCCGGGGTGGAGCCGCAGGACATCGCTCAGCACTGGGTGGACGTACCGATGATGGACCTCCCGGACACACAGGAGCAGCTCGCGAACCGGCCCGAACTCCTGGCCGCAGGACACTCCGTCGAGTTCATCCAGGCCCTGAAGACGTTCTTCGCTCCCACGAACGACGACGTCGGCCGGGTCATCGCGGGAGGCGGCCGGCTGCTCCTGTCTCCTCAGTCCCACCTCTATCTGGACCGCCCGTACGCGGCGGAGTTCGCCCCGCCCGAGCAGGCCGAGGCCGCGGGGGCTCTCGGCTTCGGCAACTACCGCCCGTCGGGCGTCCGGCACACGGCGGCGTGGGAACCCGCGCTCTGCGGGGTCCCCGAGGCAAGCATCGCGGGTGTGGAGGCCACCGTGTTCGCGGAGCGGTTCAGGGGCCTCGACGACGTCACCGTGCTGCTCCTGCCCCGGATCGCCTCGGTGGCGGAGGCGGCCTGGTGCGGGCGGGCGCCGGAGTGGGCGGAGTACCGCACACGGCTGGCTCACCACGGCCGCGTCTGGAGCGAACGCGGTCTGGCCTACTTCGCCACCACCGAGGTCCCCTGGCGCTGACCGCCGCTCCCCCGGTGCGCACGGCGCGCCTGCGGGCGGTCGAGTGCGTCGATGAGCCAGTCGTGGCCCGCCTGGCCCACGGACACGGTGTTGGTCAGGGATCCCAGCCCCTCGACGGTCGTCTCGACGAGGTCCCCGGCACGGAGGCTGAAGTCGAGGCCGGGCACGATGCCTGTGCCGGTGGACAGGACGGCGCCGTCGGGGAAGGGCTGGCAGCCCCACAGGTGTTCCACCAGCCCCTGCGGGGACCGGTGGAACGCCGCGGTGGAGGTGGTCGCGCGGTACACGGCCACCTCGTCCCGCCACACGGCGAGGGTGATCTCCAGTGCGTCGGGGGCAGCGATTTCCCAGGCCGGGACGATGGCCGACGAGACGGCCGCGCTCCCGGCGTAGATCTTGGCCTGCGGCAGATAGAGGGGGTTCTCGCCCTCGATGGAACGTGAGCTGACGTCGTCGACGATCAGGTAACCGACCGTCTCACCCGTCCGGTTGAGGACGAGGCCGAGTTCGGGCTCCGGGACGTTGAGCTCCGAGTCGCTGCGGACGGCGATCGGCTCGCCGTCCGTCACCAGGCGCCACGGCAGCGCCTTGAAGAAGAGTTCGGGGCGCTCGGCCTCGTAGACCCGCTCGTAGACCGACTGCTCGGTGCTCTCCTCGACCCGGGCCTCCCGCGATCGTTCGTACGTCACGCCCGCGGCCCACAGCTCCGTCAGTCCGTCCACCGGGGGCAGGATGAGCACGGTGTCCTCATCGGTGTCGGGCCGGCGGCCGGCAGCCTCCTCGACGAGAGAGCGCAGCCGGTCCAGCGGCAGCCGCAGCAGGTCGGCGACGCGGGGCGTGCCGAGGCTCCTGATGCCGCCGGATCCATCGGAAATCCCGGTCCGGACACTTCCGTTGTCATCGGCGAATCGGACGATACGCGTCATGCGTGGTCCCCTCTCCTGAGGCCGGTTGCGGTCGTATGCGGTAGGTGCGGGGCGGGAGACGGTCCGGTCACGACGGGACCGGTCCGCCGGTCGACTCCCTGGCCCGGAGGGACGTACGCAGGACCACCGTCTGCAGCGGCTTGTCCGCGCCCGCGATGCGTTCCTGCAGAAGTCCCGCTGCCGTGAATCCCAGCTCGTACGAGGGGAGTTGGACCGAGGTGAGCGACGGGGTGACCAGCTCGGGCCAGGGGACGTCCCCGAAGGAGAGCAGTCCGGTGCGCGGGGGCTCCCGGCCCGCGTCGCGCAGGGCCGCCAGGGCGCCCACCGTCATGAGGTTGTTCGCCACGAACACCGCGTCCGGGGGCTCGGGCAGGGCGAGGAGAGCCTCCATCGCGGCTCGCCCGCCCTCGACCCGGAAGTCGCCGTGGCAGACGTATTCGGCGGGCGGCCGGCCCTGCCCGGTCTCCCGTTGGTGGTCCTGGAGCGCCGCACGGTATCCGGCGAGCCGCTCGTCGGACGTGGAGGCGCCCTCGGGCCCGGCGATGCAGGCGATACGCCGGTAGCCGCGGGCGAGCAGGTGTGCGGTGGCCTCCTCGCCGCCGTGCTGGTTGTCCATCATGACGGCGTCGACCGAGGCTCCTCGGGGACGCCGGTCGACCGCGACGACCGGGGTGCCGCGATCGACGAGCACGGAAAGGTCCGTGCGGTGGCGGGACGCGGCGGCGACGATGACACCGGCCATCTGCTCGGCCGCGGCGACCTCCAGATAGCGGTGCTCCTTGTCGACGTCCTCGTCCGTGTTGCACAGCACCACGGAGAGGTTCGTCTTCTGCGCGGCGTCCTCCACCCCCCTGGCGAGGGCGGTGAAGAAGGGGTTCCCGATGTCCGGGATGATCAGACCGATGACCGAGGCCCGCTGCGTCCGCAGGGAGCGGGCGACCCGGTTGGGGGCGAAGCCCAGCGCGGCCGCGGTTCTGCGGACGTTCTCAGCCCGCTCCGCCGTCACCCGGCCGCCGTTGAATACACGCGACACCGTCGCCGGGGAGACCCCGGCCGCACGCGCCACGTCGTAGATCGTCGCCACTGCCCTCTCACTCAACCCCTCGTCCGGGCGCGGGCGGTGGCCTCGCGCTGCTGTGCCGGTCATTGTCCGCTCCAGTCGTACGAGCGGTCGGGCCGGTCCCTCGCTCAGGTTCCCGCGCATCCTCTTGACAGCGTCTGGCGGGAAACCTACGTTCCCGTGAAACGGATTTCAAGATGTCCCCGTCAAGCCCTCATGCGGGAGACGTGTTCCGTACCCACAATGCAGGACATTCATGGAGGGCCTCCCCCTCCTACCTCATGAAATCGATTTCACGACGGAGCTTTGATGAGCATCGCCCCCGGACTGGCCGGACTCGCCCGTACCACCAGCGCGGTCACGCGTTCCATCAGCGCGGAGAACGTCACCGGAGCCAAGGGATCCGGCGGCATGGCGACCGACGGCACCGGAGCTCTCGCCGCCGGCCGGCTGGGACGCGGCTGGAAGATCTCCCCGAGCATCGACATCGCGGCGGGCGAGACCGTTGTGCTCGCCGACATCGACGGACCCGGGACCCTCACCCACATCTGGTGCACCACGGCCCCGCACGCGGCCTGGCGCCAGACGCTGCTGCGCTTCTACTGGGAAGGGGAACAGACCCCCGCGGTCGAAGTGCCCCTCGGCGACTTCTTCTGCAACGGCTGGAACGTCTTCAGCCAGGTCAGCTCCATCCCGGTGGCGGCCAACCCGAACGGAGGCTTCAACGCCTACTGGCCGATGCCCTTCCACCGCAGGGCCCGGATAACGCTGGAGAACCTGGCCGCGGAGCAGATGACGCTCTACTACCAGATCGACTACGAGCTGGGCGAAGTGCCGGACGACGCCGCGTACTTCCACGCCCAGTGGCGGCGCAGCAATCCGGTGACACCCGGCACCGACCACACACTGCTGGAGGGCGTCGAGGGCGTGGGCCAGTACGTCGGCACCTATCTGGCCTGGGCCGTCAACAGTCCCGGCTGGTGGGGCGAGGGAGAGCTCAAGTTCTTCCTGGACGGGGACGAGGAGTGGCCGACGATCTGCGGCACGGGCACCGAGGACTACTTCGGCGGAGCCTGGAACTTCGACGTCCCCGGCCAGGGCTACACCGCGTTCACCACGCCGTATCTCGGCCTCCACCAGATCCTCGCGCCGGACGGGCTCTACGACAGCCAGCAGCGTTTCGGAATGTACCGCTGGCACGTCCTCGACCCGGTCCGTTTCCGGGAGGACCTGCGGGTCACCGTGCAGTGCCTCGGGATCGCCCGGGGCCACGGGAGCGGCCTCCCGCACCGCTACCGGCAGAACCACGACGACATCGCGTCGACCTCCCTCTTCTATCTGGACCGGCCCGCGAGCGCGTCCCTTCCGGCCACGCCCGGACTGCTGGAACTCGAAGTCGACACACACATGTAGCCGCAACCGGGCGTCCGTGGCAGCCCGCACCCCGGCGACCGCAGCTTCGCCCGGCACACACACGCATCACCCGGCCGGCCCGCCCGGCACCCGCACCATCCCCGGACAGGCACGCACACACACAGAGAGACGGGAGCACGCCATGCTCCAGCACGGCAACGGCGCCGTCGTCCCGGCTGCGCCATCACGCCGCCGCTTCCTCGGCACAGCGGCAGGGGGCGCAGCGGCAGCTGCCGCCGTACCGCTGCTCACCGGTTGCGGCGGCTCGGCCAAGGCCGACAGCGGCACGCTCAAGTTCTGGCACTTCTACGACTCCCACTCGTCCGACCCGGCGATGCGGGGTCAGGCGAAGTGGTTCAACGACCTGATCAAGGACTGGAACGACACCCACGACGTCAAGGTCGAGCCGTTAGTCGTCCCCGTTATCAGCTTCCAGGGCTCGAAGATGGTCACGGCCTTCGCCTCGGGGACGGGCCCCGACATCTTCCTGCTCAGCCCCGGCGACTTCCTGCGCTACCAGAACGGGGGCATCCTCGCGGATCTGACGCCGCACATGGACAAACAGGCCGTCGCGGACTACGGGACCGCGCTGACCAGCCGCATGGTCGACGGCAAGGTCTACGCCCTGCCCATGGAGGTCGAGCCGCTTGCGATCTTCTACAACGTGCCCAACTGGGAGCGGGCGGGTCTGTCCGAGGCCGACATCCCCACCACCTGGGACCAGTTGCTCGACGTCGGCGACAAGCTCCGCGCCAAGGGCGGTGGAGCCGGTCTCGTCTTCGAGACCGATCCGGGCTACTTCCAGAACTTCACCTGGTACTGCTGGATGTGGCAGGGCGGCGGAGACGTCCTGGACAAGAACGGCAACGTGGCGTTCGACTCCAAAGCGACCCGGCAGGCTCTCGCCCTCTGGCAGGACGCCGTACGTCACGGCATCACACCGCGTACGAAGCCGGCCGCCGGCGACCAGCTGAGCGCCTTCAAGGCGGGTCAGGCCGGTATGTGGCAGAGCGGCATCTGGATGGTCTCGACCTTCAAGGTGGCCGCGCCCAAGCACAAGTACGGAGTCTTCAGGCTGCCGACGCCGCCCGGCGGCCGGTACGTGACCGCTCTGGGCGGCTGGTCGTTCTGCGCCAGCACCCAGTCCCGCAACCCCGATGCCGCGGCCGAGTTCTGCGGCTGGGCGCTCGGGCGGATGAACGAGCAGTCCGTGAACCGGACCGTCACCTGGTGCACGGGCGTCAAATCCGATGTGTCGCCCCGCAGTTCGGCGCTCAAGTCGGCGACCGGCAAGGGCGGCTACGACTCCTGGGCCATGAAGAGGTTCAAGGACGACATCTTCCCCGGTGGCAGGGCCGAACCTCGCTACCCGCCCGTCGTGTACAAGGCGATCTCGGACGCCGTCCAGGCCACCATGCTCGGCGGCAAGGGTGTCGACGGAGAGGCCGACCGGGCCGCGCAGACCATCGAGGCATACATGAAGAGCTACCAGGGGGCGAGCCTGATATGAGCAGCATCGCAACCCGGCGGCAGCCGGCTGCTCCCGCGTCCGCCGCCGCGGAACAGCCCGTGCGACGCACGATGAGCCGCAGACACCGGGAGTGGCTCGCGGCCGGGCTCTTCCTCCTGCCGGACGGCCTGGGCCTGTTCGTCTTCGTGGTCCTGCCGATGTTCTTCTCGGTCTTCCTGAGCTTCTTCCAGGTCTCCGGCTTCGGCTCGTACCAGTGGATCGGCCTCGGCAACTACGAGCGGATGTTCAACGACCCGTACTTCTGGTCCTCCATGCTGGTGACCGCGAAGTACGTGGTCATCATGGTGCCGGTGCTGTTCGTGGTCAGTCTCGGGCTCGGCATCCTGATGAAGCAGAAGCTTCCGGGCATGGCCGTCTACCGGACCGCGCTGTTCATGCCGTACATGCTCAGCCTGGTCGTCGCGGGCCTGCTGTGGAAGTTCATGTTCGACGAACAGACCGGCGTCGCGAACAAGGCGGTCGGCAAGCTGGGCATCGAGCCCCAGTCCTGGCTGGGCGACCCGAACCTCGCCCTGTACTCCGTCATCCTCGTCACGGTCTGGTACATGATGGGGTACTACATGATCATTTTCCTTGCGGGTCTCAACGAGATCCCCAAGGAGTACTACGAGGCGGCCAAGATCGACGGGGCCGGGGCATGGACCTCCTTCCGGAAGATCACCTGGCCGCTGCTGCGCCCGACGAGCTTCTTCGTCCTCCTCATGACCACGGTCGCCGCCATCACCGGCACCTTCGACCTGGTCTACGTTCTGACGGCCGGCGGTCCGGCCAACGGCACCGCGGTGGCGATGTTCTACATCTACCAACAGGCCTTCGTCTTCGGCGAGTACGGCTACGCCTCGGCCCTCGGCACCTTCCTGGTGCTGATCATGATCGTGCTGTCCTGGGTCATCTTCAAGCTCACGAAGGGCGGGAGGTTCGACGATGGCGAGTGAAACCGTCACCCCGGTCCGCAGGCGCGTCGGCAGGCGTGGCGGGCTCACGGCCCTCGCGGTCGTCCTGTCGCTGCTCAGCCTCTTCCCGGTCCTGTGGATGATCTCCTCGTCCTTCAAGACACGGGCCACCGTCACCGACGGGAAACTGCTCCCGCAGGACTTCACCTGGGACAACTTCACCTACGTCTTCACTCAGGTGCCGTTCGGCCGCTGGCTGCTGAACAGCTTCGTCATGGCCGCCGTCATCACGGTCGCGGCGCTGTTCTTCCACTCCATGGCCGCGTACGCACTCGCCCGGCTGAGGTTCCCGGGCCGCGACTCGATCTTCGCGGTCATCTTCTCGACGCTGCTGATCACCGCACCCGTGATCCTCATCCCGCTGTTCATCATCGTCCGCGAGCTCGGAATGCTGGACAGCTACGCGGGCCTGATCATCCCGCTCATCTTCAACGCGTTCGGGATCTTCCTGCTCCGCCAGTTCTATCTGGGGATACCCAAGGAGCTGGAGGAGGCGGCGATCGTCGACGGCTGCGGCTACTGGCGGGTCTACTGGAACGTCGTCCTGCCGCTCTCACGGCCCATCCTCTCGGCGCTGGCGGTGTTCTTCTTCCTCGCGAACTGGAATCAGTTCGCCTGGCCGCTGGTGTCCACGAGCAGCGCCGACCTCACCGTCACCCAGGTCGGAATCGCCTCGTTCACCAGCCAGTACGGCGCGAACTGGAACTACATCCTGGCCGCCGCCGCAGTCGCCGTACTGCCCATGCTGGCGCTCTTCCTCGTCTTCCAGCGCCAGATGGTCGAATCCATCAAGACCTCCGGCCTGAAATGAACCGGTCCCCCTGGCGGCCATCGACCGAGAAGTGGTGCGTGCATGCCCTCCTCAGCAGTCATCGGTGTGGACATCGGAACGTCGAGCAGCAAAGGCGTCCTGGTGGGCCTCGACGGCACCCTGCTGCACACAGCCGTCCGCGAACACTCCGTCGACCGCCCCTCTCCCGGGCACGTCGAAATGGACGCCGACGTGTGGTGGGACGAATTCGTCTCCCTCAGCCGTGAGCTGACGTCGGCACACGACACGGATGTGGTCGCGGTGGGCGTCAGCGGCATGGGGCCCTGTGTGCTGCTCACCGACGCCGACGACGACCCCCTGCGCCCCGCGATCCTGTACGGCGTGGACACTCGCTCCGGCCGTCAGATCGAGCGGCTGGAGAAGGAGCTGGGCGCCGAAGAGATCGCCCGCCGCTGTGGCTCGCGGCTCTCGACCCAGGCCGCCGGCGCCAAGGTGGCGTGGGTCGCCGAGCAGGAACCGGAGCTCTTCCGACGGGCCCGCAGGCTCTACATGCCCAGCTCCTGGCTGGCCCGCAAGCTCACCGGCGCCTACGTCCTCGACCATCACTCCGCCAGCCAGAGCACCCCCCTCTACGACACCCTGGCCCGCGACTGGTACGCCCCTTGGGCCGACCGGATCGCCCCGGGCGTCGAACTCCCTCCGCTGAGCTGGTCCGGTGACGCTGCAGGCAGGGTGACCGCCGAGGCCGCACGCCTGACCGGCCTGCCGGCGGGCATCCCGGTCACCACGGGGACGATCGACGCCTGGGCCGAGGCGCTGAGCGTCGGCGCCCACGGCATCGGCGACCTGATGCTCATGTACGGCACGACGATGTTCCTCGTGCACACCGTGCCCGGACTCCTGCGCGACCCCTCACTGTGGAGCACCGTCGGCGCCCTGCCCGACACCCGCAACCTGGCCGGCGGGATGGCCACATCCGGCGCCGTCACCGGCTGGCTGCGCGAACTGTTCGGCGGCGACGACTACCGTCAACTGCTGCGGCTGGCACAGGAGTCCGGCCCCGGAGCGGGCGGCCTGCTGATGCTCCCGTACTTCGCCGGGGAACGAACCCCGGTCACGGACCCACGGGCGCGCGGCGTCATCGCGGGTCTCACGCTGTCCCACACCCGAGGTGACCTGTACCGGGCCGCCCTGGAGGGCACGGCGTTCGGAGTACGGCACAACATCGAGGCGATCGGGGCGGCCGGCGGGGACATCCGCCGCGTCGTCGCCGTCGGCGGCGGCACCCAGGGGCGTCTGTGGACCCAGATCGTCTCCGACGTCACCGGCAGATCCCAGGAGGTGCGCACCACCACCGTCGGCGCCTCGTACGGCGGAGCACTGCTCGCCGCCCAACTCGTCACCGACGCCCGCATCGACACCTGGAACCCGGTCGAGGAAGTGGTCACCCCCCGTCCGGAGGTGACGGCTCGCTACGACGAGCTGTACGCCCTGTACCGCGAGCTCTATCCGGCGTCGTCCCACGTCGTGCACGCTCTGGCCGATCTCCAGACCCGCTGAACCACAGGAGAGCCCCGGCCCGACGCCTCTTTCCGGTCCTGCCGGGGCAGCCGACCCATCCCCTTGCGCACACCTTTGGAGCATCCGCATGTCCTACGTCGTCCCACAGCCCGTCACCCCGCCCGCTGCCGAGCCCGGCGTCGTGTACACCGTCGCCAGCGGTGATCTGCGCCCTGCGGCCAACGTCACCGGATGGCCCTCCCAGCAGAAGCTCGAAGCGGATCTGGCCGCCGCGCTCACCGACCTCGGCCGCACGGTGCGCCGCGGCCACCCCGTCGACGAGGAGAAGGGGCACGGCTTCATCGACAGCCAGCGCGCCGGCATCGAGGTCTTCGGCCAACTGCCGCCGGACGCCCCGCTGATCGTCGTCGAAGGAGTCTGGCAGTACAGCCACCACGTGCTGGCCGGGCTGCGCACCCACCGTGGGCCCATACTCGTCGTCGCCAACTGGAGCGGTGAATTTCCGGGCCTGGTCGGCCTGTTGAACCTGACCGCGAGCCTCACCAAGGCAGGCGTGTCCTACTCGGCACTGTGGAGCGAGGACTTCACCGACGCGTGGGCCCGCGACGGTCTGCGTACCTGGCTGGAGACCGGGGTCCTCACCCACGACACCTCGCATGTGCGGCCGCTGCCCGCGTTGCCGGGCGACGCGGAGACCGAGCTGGGTGTCGCCCTCGCCCGTCGGCTGCGTTCGGAGAAGGCCATCATCGGCGTCTTCGACGAAGGCTGCATGGGCATGTACAACGCGATCATCGACGACGAACTGCTCAACCCGCTGGGCATCTACAAGGAGCGTCTGTCGCAGAGCGCTCTCGTCGTCGAGATGAACAGGGTCACCGACCAGGAGGCCCAGGCCGTACGCGACTGGCTGGACGCCGCCGGCCTGACGTTCCACACGGGCGCCGACGAGGCGACGGAACTCACCGACGCGCAACTGCTCAGCCAGTTCCGGATGTACATCGCCGCGCTGCGCATCGCCGACGACTTCGGGCTCGACGCCGTCGGGATCCAGTACCAGCAGGGCCTCAAGGACACCGTCCCGGCAAGCGACCTCGCCGAGGGCCTGCTCAACAACGTGGAGCGTCCGGCGGTGTTCTCCCGCGACGGCTCCCGGGAGCTGTACCCGGGCGCCCCGCTGCCGCACTTCAACGAGGTCGACGAGGGCGTGGCCGTCGACTCGCTGGTCACCAACCGGATCTGGACCGCGATGGGGATCGACCCGGCGACGACCCTGCACGACATCCGCTGGGGAGAGGAGTACGACGGCCGGTTCGTCTGGGTCTTCGAGATCTCGGGCTCGGTGCCCGCATCGCACCACGGTGGCTACGACAAGTCGTGGTCGATGCGCCAGCCGCCGATGTTCTTCCCGCTGGGCGGCGGCACCCTCAGCGGGGTCTCGAAGCCGGGGGAGATCGTCTGGTCACGCGTGTTCATCATGGACGGCTCGCTGCACGTGGATCTCGGGCGGGCGAGCGTGGTCCCGCTGCCCGAGGAGGAGACCAGGCGGCGGCTCGACGCCACCAACCCGCAGTGGCCGATCATGCACGCGGTCCTGCACGGAGTGACGCGTGACCAGTTCATGGCCCGCCACAAGGCGAACCACCTGAATGTGGCCTACGCCCCCGATGCCGCCACAGCGGACAAGGCCCTGCGGGCCAAGGCCGCACTCTTCGCCGAACTGGGACTCCAGGTCCATCTGTGCGGCGACGTCCGGCTCTGACCGGCGATCGGAGCGTCCGGGGGCGGCGGCGCCTGCCCTGCCCGGGCGCCCGACCGCCCCTTTCCCCGACCGGGCCGGCGGGACGGCCCCTCGCCCCTCACCTCTCACCGGCCGCGAGCAAGGCCGGTGGCCTCCCAGGCCGCTTCGATCATGCGGAAGATCTCGTCAACAGCGGCCTCCGGATCGGCCGCCTCGCGGCCCAGCGAGTGGGCGTCGACCACGAACCTCGCGATCGTCCGGCAGGCCGTCGTGGCCGGTGGCAGGCCGAGATCGGCGGCGATGGCCGTTCCCAGCGACTCCGCGTGGCGCAGCCGCATCGACTCCTCGTACTCCCGCAGTGCGGGTGACGCGTCGACCATGTGCCAGATCGGGGCGGCGCTGTCCGCCGTGCAATGCCGCACCATGGCCTGCATCTCATGACGCAGCGCGGGAATGAGCGGCTCGTCCGGCGGCCTGCCGATGACCGCCTGCGCGAGGCGGTGCTCGAAGTTCTCGTCCTGCTCGAACACCAGGGCCTCTTTCGAGGCGAAGTGAGAGAAGAGCGTGGTGACGGCCACGTCGGCCTCGGCGGCCACGTCACGGATGCCCACCGCGTCGTACCCACGTTCCAGGAAGAGCCGCAGGGCGGCTTCTGCGATCTTCTGGCGGGTCGCGGCCTTCTTGCGCTCTCGGCGTCCGGACGGCTCAGTCATCCCCCGACGCTACCAAATACAAAGCCGCAACCGTTCTTAAACACTAACGGTTAGTGCTACGGTCGCGGGTATGAAAAAGGTGAGCTTCGCCGAGTTCGGCGGTCCGGACGTTCTGCAACTCATAGACACCGAGGAGCCCCACGCGGGCCCCGGTCAGGTGCGCATCGCCGTACGGGCGGCGGGCGTGAACCCCGTGGACTGGAGGATCCGTGAGGGCCAGGTCCTGGGGGCCCATCCGGTGTCGCTGCCTGCCGGCGTCGGGCAGGACGCCTCCGGGGTGGTGGACGAGATCGGTGACGGCGTCGAAGGGGTCGCGGTGGGCGACGCCGTGTTCGGCGAGGGACTGAGCACGTACGCCGAGTTCGCCGTGCTGTCAGCCTGGGCCCGTATGCCCGAGGGTCTGACGTTCGAGGAGGCGGCCGGGTACCCCTCCGTGGTGGAGACGGCGCTGCGGATCATCCGTGAGGTGGGCGTACAGCCCGGGCAGACGCTGCTGGTCAGCGGCGCGTCCGGTGGAGTCGGGTCGGCGGTGCTGCAGATCGCAGGCGCACGCGGCATCAGGGTGATCGGGACGGCCGGCGCCGCCAGCCAGGAGTATCTGCGCGGTCTGGGGGCCCTGGCCACGACGTACGGCGAAGGCTGGGTCGAGCGGGTGCGGCTGCTCGGCACGGTCGACGCGGCACTCGATCTGGCCGGCTCGGGCGTGATCCGCGAGCTCGTCGAACTGACCGGGGATCCGCAGCGGGTCGTCTCCATCGCCGATCTCGATGCGCCGAAGTCCGGTGTCCGGTTCTCCGGCGTGGCCGGGAGCGTGCCCGATGCGCTCGCCGAGGCCGCCGGGCTCATCTCGCGGGGGAAGCTCCACATTCCGGTCGACACGTCGTACACGCTCGCCGGGGCCGGGGCCGCGCACATCGACAGCCAGGCCGGTCACACGCGCGGACGCCGGGTCATCGTGGTCCGCGCTGCGGATGCTCTGCCCGCCGGCGAGGCTGCCGGGTAAGGGCTGTCCCGTGATCCACCAGGGATTACGGGACAGCCCTCAGGGGCGGGGGCGGCTGCGGATCCTGTGGCGGTGAGCGCTGACGCCCCGGACCGTGCCAGGATGCTCGGCATGTCTGGTCGCGCACTGAGTTTCGGGGCAATCGCGGAAGCGTACGAGCGCTTCAGGCCCGGATACTCGGTGGAGCTCTTCGACAGAGTGGCGGCGTATGCGGGGCAGCCGGTCCGGACCGCCCTTGAGATCGGTGCCGGGACGGGCAAGGCGACCCGCCTGTTCGCCCGGCAGGGCGTCAGCGTCACCGCCACCGAGCCCGACGGGGACATGCTCGCCGAACTGCGCAGACACGTACCGGCGAGCGTCAGGACGACGCAGGCCGCGTTCGAGGATCTGCGACCTGGTGAAACGTACGGCCTGGTCTATGCGGCAGCGGCCCTGCACTGGACGAAGCCGGAAGGCAGGTGGCTACGGGTGGCCGCCTTGCTGGAGCCGGGCGGCGTCTTCGCCTCCTTCGGCGGGCCGATCCATCTGGCCGACCCGGTCGTGGCCGACTCCGTTCGCACCGCACGGGCACCGTTCCTGGAGGACGACGACATTCCGTCACCGGACGGGACACCTCCGGAGCACGCCATGCAGTGGCCGGGTACGGAACTCCGACGTTCCGAGTGGTTCACCGATGTTCAGCAATCGCTGGTCGAACGCCGTCTGACGATGGGCGCTCGTGATTACGTCGGCCACCTCTCGACGATCTCGGCCTATCTTGTGCTTCCGGCCCAGGAGCGCGAGCAGGTATTCGGCCGGATCATGCGAGTCCTGCCGGAGACGGTCGAGCTCGTCGCCGACGTGACCGTCCATCTCGCGCGGCGGCGCTCCGGCCAGTAGCAGGGGGCAGGGCGCGGCGCCGGAGACGACAGGTGGCGGCTGCGCGACCCGGGCTGTTCCCTTGCACCATGACAACCCGGGCGGCTTGCGAAGAGCAGCCGTTGTTCGCAGAACCGCGCCGGCCCTGTCCGCTCCGAAACGGGGTTGATCATGTCCAGCACCGAGGACTACCCGGAATCGGCCGGCGCCGAGTCCCGCACACTGGCCGGCCTGGAGACGCGGTTGGTGGAGTGCCGCGCCTGCCCGCGCCTGGTGGCCTGGCGCGAGGAGACCGCTCTCGTCAAACGTGCCGCGTTCCGCGAATGGGAGTACTGGGGACGTCCCGTACCCGGGTTCGGACCGGCGAACGCCGCCATGGTGATCACCGGGCTGGCGCCCGCCGCACACGGCGGGAACCGCACCGGGCGGATGTTCACCGGCGATGTGGCCGGCGACCTGTTGTTCGCGACGCTGCACGAGCTCGGACTGGCCTCCCGGCCCACGGCGACGCACCGGGGCGACGGCCTGGAACTGTACGGGGTGAGGGTCACCGCGCCCGTGCACTGCGCGCCGCCCGCCAACCGCCCCACGACCGCCGAGCGCGACACCTGCCGTCCCTGGCTGGCCCGGGAGTTGCAGCTGCTCCGACCGACGGCCCGGTCCGTCGTCGTGCTCGGCGGCTTCGGCTGGCAGGCCAGCCTGCCGGCCCTGCGGCAGGCAGGCTGGGACCTGCCTCGCCCGCGTCCGCCATTCGGCCACGGCGCACGGACGACGCTGGCGTCCACGGACGGGTCCGCTGACGCGCTGACGGTGTTCGGCTGCTACCACGTGAGCCAGCGCAACGTGTTCACCGGCCGTCTCACCCCGGCGATGCTGCGCGAGGTGCTCGCACAGGCCGCGCGCACAGCCGGGCTCCCCGTTCCATGACTGGGTGTACGCCCTCCGGAGGCGGGGGCACCCGGGGACGGGATGCGAATGTCGGGGGGCGGACGGCAGCTCGTTGTCGTGGGGACGGCGCTGGTGTGACGTGGTTCACGAGTCGCCGATGTCAGTTCCGAGTGAGCTGCACGGTCTTCATTTCGGACGCCCCCACGCTGACACGTAGCCCCCTGGAGTTTCGCCATGAAGACCCTGATCGTGTGCACCTCCGTCTCCCACGGCAACACCAAAAGGATCGCCGACGCCATGGCCCCCACCCTGGACGCCCACGTCGTGTCTCCGCAGGACATCGCTCCGACAGAGCCCGCCCGCTATGACCTGGTCGGCTTCGGCTCCGGAATCTTCACGCGGTCGTTCCACCCCGCACTGCGAGGGTTCATCGAGGGACTTCCGCAGGAGCCGGACGAGGTGCCGAGGCATTCATTCGCCTTCGCGACCAGCGGCTTCGCCGAAGCGGGACCCCAGCGCTTCTTCCCTCCTCTGGTCAAGGCGCTTCGACTGAAGGGCTTCGAGACAATCGATACCTTCTCCTGCCGGGGCTGGGACACCTTCCTCCCTTTCAAGCCGTTCGGCGGAATCCGGAAGGGCCGTCCCGATGCCGGCGATCTGGAACTGGCGCGGGCGTTCGCGCAGCGGCTGCGCAGCCGGATCGATGTCTGAGCAAATAGAGAGGTATCCAGACAAGACGCGAGTTCCATCGATGCGGTCCACCGCAGTGGCACCACGGCACGCCAGGGGTGTCATAAATATTTTCTGACACTCAAATGCGTGAAGCCTGACCTCAGGGGCACTCGGCTTCTCGGAGGTCGATAATCATGGTTCCCATCATTTTGGTTCTGCTGCTCGCCCTGATCCTCTTCGGTGCGGGATTCGCACTCAAGGCCCTGTGGTGGATCGCCATCATCGTGCTGGTGGTCTGGCTGCTCGGCTTCATAATCCGCCCGGCAGCCAGTGGCGGTAAGCGAGGACGCTGGTACCGCTGGTAACCGATTTCGGGCAACGGGACGCTGCGGGGTGGGCCGCGAGAAACTTGGGCGCGGCCCACCCCCACGCCTTCCGCCGGTTCCGCGGACACGTGAGAAACGCACCGCCGGACCAGCGCGCGAAAACAATCTCCGGACGACTGAGTGTGTGCGGCCCAGAATGCAGGGCACGCGAACTTCCGAGAGCGCTTCAACGAATATTCCGGAAACGTCATCCGCTCCATGGTTTCGGCTCTGGAGTATCGAATTACCTCGATGAGGGAGCAATTTATGAGTGACAACATCTGGGGCTACCAGCCGACCGCGGGCCACACGGCGGGGACCGACCTGACCGGCTACAAGGTCGAGGCCACCGACGGAAGCATCGGCAAGGTCGACAAGCACTCGGACGACGTCAACTCCGCGTACCTTGTGGTCGATACCGGTGTTTGGATCTTCGGCAAGCATGTCCTGCTGCCGGCCGGCACCGTACGGACCGTCGACGAGGCCGAGCGCAAGATCTTCGTCGACCTCACCAAGGACCAGATCAAGGACTCCCCCGAGTTCGACAAGGACAAGCACGCCGGCGACGCGGGTTACCACGAGCAGCTCGGCGGCTACTACACCAGCCACCGCCGCCCCTGATCCGTGGCGTCACCCTTCGGGTGCCCGCGGTTCCATCCAGTCGCAAGCGAGGGCCGGCGCAGCTTCGAGTCAGCCGACGGAGGAGACGCCACCCTCGCGGGCGTCGAGCAGTTCGTCCCAGTGGTCGGCCGCCCATTGGCACGTGGCGGCCAGCGGCTCCAGCACGCTGCGGCCCAACGGTGTCAGCGCGTACTCCACCCGCAGTTTCGGGTCGGCGTGCACAGTGCGTGACACGAACCCGTTTCGCTCCAAGCCGCGGAGCGACTGGGTCAGTACCTTCGGGGTGACGCGGCCCAGCGGCACGCGCAGTTCGGAGTACCTGCGCGGACCGTCGTCCAGGCAGCTGAGGACCATGGGCGCCCATTTGTCGGCGAAGCGGAAGGGCAGCAGCGAGGACGGGCACAGCTCGTCGAACAAGTCGGGTGGCAGCGGTGGCCGTTGCGTCATCGAGGGTCTCCGTCTCCGGTCTTGGTATCCAGCTGGTGACCGACCTTCTGGATACCTTCAGGAGCATCGACGCCACAGAAACTATTCCGACGGTGGGCAGGATCGTGGTTTTCGGGACCGACGGCCCGCCCATCTGCTCGGCAACTGGCAACGGGCGTCGAATAAATACCATCATTCCACCCCATAAAGGCAAGGCGGCACATTATGCGCGCAGCTCGCTTCCACGAGTACGGCCAAGCGGAGAGCCTGGTGATCGAGCAGGCCCCCGACCCTCACCCCGGACCGGGTGAGATCCGTGTCCGCGTCGCGGCGGCCGGCGTCAATCCCATCGACTGGAAGCTGCGCGCAGGCGCTCTGGATCAGCTGATTCCCCTGGAGCTGCCCGCCGTTCCCGGGCGCGACGCCGCCGGTGTGGTCGACGAAATCGGTGAAGGAGTGCAGGGGGTGAGTATCGGCGACCGCGTCTTCGGGCTGGGCGGTGTCACCGGAGCAACCGCAGAGCTGGCTCTCCTCTCGGCCTGGGCCCACACCCCCGACACGTGGAACGATGAGCAGGCCGCGGGCGCCGGTCTCGCGTCCGTGACCGCGATGCGCGGCCTGAACGCGCTCGGCCCCCTCGCGGGGCGCACCCTGCTCGTCGAGGGCGCCGCCGGAGGCGTGGGCAGCGCGGCAGTCGAGATCGCCGTGGCACAAGGTGCCACCGTGATCGGGACAGCCAGCGAACGCAACCACGCGTTCCTCACCTCTCTCGGCGCCGTTCCGACCACCTACGGCCCCGGCCTCGCGCAGCGCCTGTCCGCTCTCGCGCCGCGCGGCGTCGACATCGCGCTCGACACCGCGGCCTCCGGATCCCTGGGCGACCTCGTCGCGATCACGGGCGACCCGTCGCGCGTCTCGACGGTCGCCGACCACGCGGGCGGGCAGCGCCTCGGCACACATGTGGTCAACGCGGAGAACGACTCCACCCTCCTGTCCGCGGCCGCGGAACTGGGCCGGCAGGGCCACTACACACCCCGTATCGAACAGAGCTTCCCCCTGGAGCGGGCCGCCGACGCCCACACACACGCCGAGCGCGGACGTACGCGCGGAAAGCTCGTGATCTGTATCTGATGCGTGGCATGGCACGGATGCGCAGGCCTGCCAAGCGATCATGGTTGGTAGCCTCGAAAGATGACTGCGATTTTCGACGAAGCCGTCCGCGCCCGGCTGCAGGCCCCCCACATCTGGTACGTCGGCACCGTGTTCGCCGACGGGGCACCGCAGGTCAGCCCCATGTGGGTCGATCTGGAAGGTGAGGGGGAGCTGACGTTCAACACCTCGGTGGGCCGGGTGAAGGAGGAGAATTTGCGCCGCGATCCTCGGGTGTATCTCTCGCACGCAGACGCAACCGACCCCTTCGACCGTGTGCAGATCAGCGGGGAGGCGGTCCGCTTCATCGAGGGCCAGGAGGCGCACGACCGGATGGACCGGCTGGCCCGGAAGTACCTCGGCCGCGACCGGTTCGAATGGATCATGCCGGAGGAGCAGCGGGTCGCGGTCATCGTCCGCCCGGTCAAGGTGCGGCACATCGTCGGCGTGGAGCGCTTCCGGCCCGGTGGCCCCGTCCCCGCTCCCTGACCGGGCCCGCTCCCCCGGCCGCGGTCAGGAGCGGCGCAGCACCGATCCGCCCGCGTACCGCGCCGATGCGCCCAGCTCCTCCTCGATCCTGATGAGTTGGTTGTACTTCGCGGTGCGGTCGGACCTGGACAGCGAGCCGGTCTTGATCTGGCCGCAGCCGGTCGCCACCGCCAGATCCGCGATCGTGGTGTCCTCCGTCTCGCCGGAGCGGTGCGACATGACGGCCGCCCATCCTGCGCGGTGCGCGGTGTCGACCGTGGCGAGGGCTTCGGTGAGGGTGCCGATCTGGTTGACCTTGACCAGGACCGAGTTGCCGACGCCGGTCCGGATTCCCTCGCGCAGCAACGCGTCATTGGTGCAGAACACGTCGTCGCCGGTGAGCTGGCAGCGATCACCGAGGCGGGCGGTCAGCAAGCGCCAGCCGTCCAGGTCGTCCTCCGCCATCGGGTCCTCGATGGAGACGACCGGATACGTGTCCACCAGCTCGGCCAGGTAGTCGGCATGCTCGGCGGGGCTGCGCCGTACGCCCTCCCCCTTGTACACGTACATGCCGTCGCGGAAGAACTCCGACGATGCCGGGTCCATGACCAGGCCGATGTCCACGCCGGGACGGTATCCGGCGCGTTCGACGGCGGCCATGACGAAATCGAGCGCCTCCTCCGCGGTGCGGAGCGCGGGTGCGAAGCCGCCCTCGTCACCGACGCCGGTGGAGTGCCCGGCGGAAAGCAGGTCCCGCCGCAGCGTGTGAAAGACCTCTGACCCCATTCGGACAGCTTCCGCGAAGGTCTCCGCGCCTACCGGCGCGATCATGAACTCCTGGAAGTCCAGCGGGTTGTCGGCGTGGGCGCCGCCGTTGACGATGTTCATCATCGGCAGCGGGAGGAGGTGCGCGCCTGCGCCGCCGAGGTAGCGGTACAGAGGCTGGCGGTGAGCCGCCGCGGCTGCCTTGGCTGCGGCGAGAGAGACACCCAGGAGTGCGTTGGCCCCGAGCCGGGACTTGCCGGGGGTGCCGTCGAGCGCAACGAGCGCAGCATCGAGGCCCGCCTGATCGCCGGCGTCCCGCCCCACGACGGCCGAGGCGATCTCGCCGTTGACATGGCCGACCGCATGGTCGACACCCTTTCCGTGCCAGCGCCCGGAGTCACCGTCACGCAATTCCACGGCTTCACGTGCGCCGGTGGAGGCGCCGGAGGGGACTGCGGCCCGGCCGAGGGATCCGTCGGCGAGAAGGACATCGGCCTCGACTGTGGGATTGCCCCGGCTGTCGAGCACCCGGCGGGCGGTGACGGACTGGATGGCGGTGGGCTCAACTGACCTGGAAACCATGGAGGATCCTTCCCGTTGCTGCACGCCGCGGCCCTGCTGCGACAACGCTGGCGCGTGCCGCGACATCGTCAACTGTACAGCAATGCTGTTCAGATTAGCTGTACAGCTCGGCTGTTCAGTGTCGCTGTGCAGGTCAGCTGTACAGGTGGGGTGCACAGCCTCCCTGGCGGTCGCGAGGTAAAGTGCCCTATGCACACCCCGGAACCCGCCGCCGTCGCCACCGAACTGCGCACCGCGATGGGCAAGCTCACACGGCGCGTGAGGCACGAGGACCGGATTCCGCACGGCCAGGTCTCCGCGCTCGGCGCCCTCGACCGCGACGGGGCCATGACCACCAGCGACCTCGCCGCTGATCAGCGCGTGCGCCCCCAGTCGATGGCCCGCGCGGTCGGATTGCTCATGGAACAGGGCCTGGTCACCCGGCGCGCGCACCCCACGGACGGCCGCAAGTCGCTGGTCGAACTGTCGCCGGCCGGACGCGCCGCACTCGACGCCGAACGCGGCCGCCGGGCCGGCTGGCTCGCCCAGGCCATCGAGGCCGAACTCACCGCCGAGGAGCGAGAGGTACTGGCACGCAGCTCCGCCCTCATGGAGCGGCTCGCCGCACGCTGACACTGTCCCGTGCGGAGCGCGCCATGCGCACCGAGCCCTGCGCGTCGCCTCCACGTTCCCACTCCGTCAGTGCAAGGGTGAGAGCAAGCCGAACGGGCAGCCTTCACGGACCGCCGCGGTCACGTACGGGCTCCGGGCCAACCGAGAAGGGCATCAACTGTGCGCATCGACCTGTCCGGGCGAACAGCCCTTGTCACCGCATCGACACAGGGCATCGGCCATGCCATCGCCACGGGACTGGCCCGCGCCGGCGCACGGGTCGTGGTCAACGGCCGCGGCAGTGAGCGCGTCGAACAGACAGTCCGGCAGCTGCGCTCCGACACCGGCAACGACGACATCCTGGGCGCACCCGGCGACCTGTCCGGCGAAGCGGGCGCCCATGCCGTTCTCGACGCCTTCCCGCGCGTGGACATCCTCGTCAACAACCTCGGCATCTTCGGCCCGACTCCGCCGCTGGAGATCGACGACGAGCAATGGCGTCACTACTTCGAGGTCAACGTCCTCGCCGCCGTGCGGCTGATCCGCGCCTACCTGCCGGGGATGCAGGAACAAGGCTGGGGCCGCATCCTCTGCCTCGCCAGCGACTCGGCGATCGTCGTCCCCGCCGAGATGATCCACTACGGCATGACGAAGACCTCGCTGCTCGCGGTCAGCCGCGGCTTCGCGAAGGCGGCCGCCGGCACCGGCGTCACCGTCAACTCCGTGATCGCCGGCCCGACCCATACCGGAGGCGTGGAGGGCTTCGTCCGCGAACTCGTCGGCGACGAGCTGCCCTGGGACGAGGCCCAGCACGAGTTCATGGTCAAGCACCGCCCGCAGTCCCTGATCCAGCGCCTCATCGAACCCGAGGAGATCGCCAACATGGTGGTGTACCTCAGCTCGGCCTACGCTTCCGCCACCACCGGCGGGGCGCTCCGGGTGGACGGCGGCTACGTCGACTCGATCCTGCCCTGATCGTGGCGCCGGCCCCTCGCATGGCCGGGACGCGGCGGACCGAGCGCCACCACGGTCATGGGCGGGCGTCACCGGGCGGGGTGAAGTCCGGCGCGGGCCCGGGCACGGGCAAGGAGAGCAGAAGGGTCCGGGTCCGCCTGGAGCGACTTCAGTATCAGCAGCCACCAGTGGTCGAGCTGCTCCCTCCAGTCGCGCCCACCCGGCAGATCGTCGGTCAGGACGCAGAGCCCGAAGAAGGCGCACACGAGCGTCACCGCCGCCGCTGACGGCTCGACTCCAGCCGCGAGTTCCCCTCGCGTGCGGGCCTCCGCGAGGAGCCTGGTGACAGCCGATGCCCAGGCGTCGAACGGCGTCGGCACGGCGGCCTCGATGCCGTGGCGTTCCGCCCACAGCCGGGCGCCCGCGCGCGCCACGACGTCCTCGCTGAGGGACTGTGCGACACCGAAACTGAGGGCGACCAGCTTCTCGAGCGGAGGAATGCCGGGCGCGGCGTAGGGGGCAGCGAGTTGCGGCCAGGTGGCGAACTGCTCCCGGACCACCGCCAGCGCGAGTTTCTCCTTGCTGGAGTAATGGAAATAGATCGCTCCGCTGGTCTTTCCCGAGTGGTCACTTATGTCATTGACACTCGTTCCCACATATCCCCGTTCGACAAATAGATGTGCCGCCGATTCCAGCAGCACCCTACGGGTCGCACGCGCCCTTTCCTGCACTTCAGTTCCACCTTCGCTCACATGTGCTAGCGCCGCGACGGGAGAATCCAGGCCCTCCCCATGGAGGGCGCAGTCGCATCGCGCGAAGATCTTATTATTCGTCGCCGTGCGCATGGGCGGGAGCATATTCACACAATCTCTGGCCCCGCCGAGCAGAATCGTTTCGCGAGAGCACGGACATTCCGCCCCGCACCGCGGGCGGCACCACACAGGCGTCGCTCACCAGGCACGTTGACCGGATTCATGGACGCCACGGCCTCGCCCCTCACTGCGCACGCGAGCGACGACTGGCCGCACCCCCGGGTGCCCCCATGCACTCGAATTGGTGATTGCGGAATTCAGGGTCACCAAATTAACGTAATGGGCACGATGTTTTTCGGCTCCAGCCGAAGGCCACGATGTGCGTCCGCCATGGCGTGCCCAGCCACAGCCAGGCAGCCGCAGCATCCGTGCGGCATCGCCCGTCCTCTCTCATTTCCGCGAGTGGACCAGAAATATCCCGGCACGTCTGTGCCCGCCTGCGCCCACGCGACGAACGCGACGGCGCAGCCTCCGAGAACGGCAATGACATGACAGCTCGCAGCATCCTTTTATGGTCACCGTCCGCCATCGTCTTCGACTGCGACGGGACCCTGATGGATACGGAACAACACTGGCAGGAGGCCCGGAACATCACCTTCCGGCAATTCGGCCTCACTCCGCCGACCGGGTTCGCCGACCGTGCCAAGGGCGTCCACTACAGCGAGTGCGGCGCGCTCATGGCCAAGGAGACCGGGAAGCCTGACCTCGCGGATGAGCTGGCCGGCGCCCTCCTCACCACGTTCACCGCGCTGGTCGACGAGGACCCGGTGACCATGCCGGGCGCCGCCGCACTGGTCAGGCTTGCCGCGCGCCACGTCCCGCTCGCCGTGGCGAGCAACTGCCCCCGGGAGATGGTGGAATCGTGCCTCGACCGGGCCGGGCTCCTCAGCGCCTTCAGCCACGTCGTGGTGGCCGGTGGGGACGTACGCCCGAAGCCGCAGCCAGATGTCTACAGAGTGGCTGCCCGCCTCTGCGGCGTACCTCCTGAGGAGGCCCTTGCCGTGGAAGACTCGCTCACGGGCATGGAATCGGCCCGACGGGCGGGACTGCGTGTCATCGGTACCGGACAGCGCCCGCAGAGCCCGGAAGCCGACCTGGCCGATCTCTGGGTGCCCGGCCTTGCCGACCGTCAGCTGGTGCGCTGGGCCCACAGCCGGTTCGGCGCGTAGATCCGTCCCGGGGGCGAGCGCCCCGCATCGACAGCGGTCAGCCGGTGGTCAGGTTGGGGGCCAGGGCTTGGACGGTCCCGGCTGCGGAGGCGAAGAACAGGGCGATGCCCACCGCTCCGGGGTCCGGGATGTCTGTCGCCCGTTCGCCCAGGTAGCTCGCCCGGCCCATGCGCGCAGTCAGCGAGGCCGTCTCCCGCACCCCCCGCCACGCGCCGTCCGCCGCCGCGGCCAGAGCCGTCGCCGGCGGCTCACTCTCCGCCGCCCGCAACGCGGCGGCGGCCGGAGTGAGCGCGTCGACCAGTGTCTTGTCCCCGGGCGAGGCGTCACCCACCCGGCGGATGGCCGCCAGGCCCTCGGCGGCGCCGCGGGCGAGGGCAGCCGCCGTCAGATCGGCCCCGGACCCGGGGGCAGGGCCCGAACCGGCGTCGGGGCGGGGGTCCGCGCCGGCTGCGGCCCTGCTCAACGCCTGGAACAGCAGACCGAACAGCGGCCCGCTGGTTCCCCCGATCTCATCAAGGAAGGCAGCGGCCATGGCACCCAGGGCCTCCTCGGGCCCGCCCGACTCGTCCATCCGGTCGAGCAGTGGCCCGGCGGCCCGGACCCCGGCAGCCAGGTTGGTGCCGAAGTCACCGTCTCCCGCCTGCTGGTCGAGCGCGGTCAGCTCGGACTCGGTGGCGTACACCGATTCGGCGAAGCGACGCATCCAGTCGCGGGTCTGCGTGCCGTCGAATATGGCGGTTGTCATGGTGCCGTCCTCCTGCTCCTGCTCCTGCTCCTGCTCCTGCTCCTGCCAAGGGATTCCGAGAATCCGCTTCTGTCCCGGCTGCCGGGCGCTCACCATCGCAACGCCGGGGTGCGGACCGGCGCATCGTAGAAGTCCAGCGTGTCCTGATCGGCAACCATGAGTGTCAGCGAGAAGCCCCGCATGTCGAGTGCCGTGACGTAGTCGCCGACGAGGTGCCGGACGAGCCGCGCCCGCCGGGCGTCCAGGACCCGGCCCAGCTCACCGAAGATGCCGTAGAGCTCGAGCGCGGTGATGGAACCCAGTCCGTTGACCAGTGCGATGACCGGCTCATCGGGCCCGGGGCGCAGTGCGTCCAGCAGGGCACCCGCCATGTCGTCCACCAGCGCGCCCACCGGCCCCTGCCACCGGGTGTGCTCCGCGCGTTCGCCGTGGATTCCGACCCCGTATTCGAGTTCGCCGGGCTCCAGCCGGAACGCCGGTTCGCCGGTGACCGGTGCGTGATGGGCGGCAGAGGCGACGGCGAGCGTCCGGCACCTGGCGGCCACGGCGTCACCGATCCCCGCCAGTTCATCGAGCCCCTTTCCCGCGTCCGCGGCGCCGCCCAATACCTTTTCCACCAGCACTGTGGCGCCCGTGCCACGGCGCCCGGCAGCGATCTCCTCCGAGTCGGAGGCCAGGTCGTCGTCGACGAGAACCCGCGCGCAGGTGATTCCCGCGTCGGCGAGGCGCTCGGCGGCGATACCGAAGTTGATCCGGTCCCCCGTGTAGTTCTTGACGATGTGCAGCACGCCTTCCGGCCCGGCCACCGCGCGGGAGGCCCGGAAGATCTGCCGGTTGTGCGGAGACGCGAAGACCCTTCCGGGGCAGGCGGCGTCGAGCATGCCCGCACCGACGAACCCTGCGTGCAGGGGCTCGTGCCCCGAACCTCCGCCCGAGAGCAGCCCCACCCGCCGTGTCGCCGCAGAGTGCCGGGCTGTGAAGAATCCGTCGGCATCGTCGTACGCCACGAGGTCCGCATGTGCCCGCGCGAAGCCGGACAGTGCGTCGGGGACGAGATCACCGGCGCCGTTCTCGAAATACCTGGCCATGCGCGGCACCTTTCCGTCCCCGGCCGCGAAGGCCGGACAAGTCGGGCTCCGGACGAGACCTCCATGGTGCGGCTGACTATGCGCAGGCGGCAACTCGCAGAGCGTATCGACCGGCAGCTCTACCGCCCTCAGTAATAGTGAGTACTCTCTCAGTATGAGTACCTACCCACTAAAGAGTCCGGCGCGGCGCACAGGCAATCTCGGCGACGGGGAGCGTGGCTGATATGCCCGACGACGTCTCCGAAGTCCCGGACGTGCACGCCCTCATGACCGGATTCACCGATGTGGTCGGCCCGCTCCTGGATCGCACAGGGGCGATCTTCGCAGCCGAAAGGGTGCCGTTCTCGCAGGCCAGCCTGTTGGTCGAACTGCACGAACGAGGCGCACCGCAGCGCATGGTCGCACTGGCGCAGGCTCAGGGCGTCGTACCGAGGACGGTGACCTCCCTGCTGGACGGCCTGGAGAGGCGTGGGCTGGTCATCCGCAACCAGGACCCGGACGACCGTCGGGTCGTGCTGGTCTCGTTGACGGCGGACGGCGCCGCGCTGATGGAGCAGATCGGCCGGACGACCGCCGACTTCGCCGGGAACGTCTTCGCGGCGCTCCTGCCGGACGAGCGGTCCGAGCTGTCCCGGCTGCTGGCCAAGGTGAGTCCGGCCGCGCGGGAAGGAGGCCACGGCCATGACCGCTGATGCGGGCTTCGATGCATCGGCCGCCGGCCCGGCAGGGGTGCAGAGCGGGAGCCGCCGCCGCTGGTCCGGTCTCTTCGTGGTGGCCTCCGCCCAGCTGGTGGCGATCCTGGACGAGACGATCGTCAACATCGCGCTGCCGTCCGCGCAGAAGTCGCTGCGCATGGCGGACGCGGACCGCCAGTGGGTCATCACCGCGTACACGCTCGCGTTCGGAAGTCTGCTGCTCTTCGGCGGACGCCTGGCCGACCGGTTCGGACCCAAGCGCACGTTCGCGGTGGGCCTCACGGGCTTCGCCATCGCCTCCGCCGTCGGCGGCATTCCGGCAGCACAGGCATGCTGGGGGTCGCGCTGTTCGCCACATACCAGTTGCAGGTCGTCATGGGCTACAGCCCGGTCCGGGCCGGTCTGGCATTCCTGCCCATGGTGCTCTTCGCGGTGCTCGGCGCCACCCAGATCGCCGCCCGGCTGCTGCCCCACGTGCCGCCCCGCCGGCTGATCACCCCCGGTCTGCTCTGCACCGCGGGCGGCGTCTGCATGTTCAACACGATGACCACGCACAGCTCGTACGTGAGCACCCTGCTCCCGACCTGGGCCCTTCTCGGCCTCGGCCTCGGCATCACCACCGTCGCCACCACGAACACCGTGATGAACGGTACGGAACCGCGCGACCGGGGAATCACGGCCGCGTTCCGCACCACGTCCCAGCAGATCGGCGGATCGGTCGGACTCGCGCTCGCCAACACCGTAGCGGCCGGCGCCATCACCGCCTACGTCGCGGCGCATCCCTCCGACGGATCGAGGGAGTCGGCCGGCGAGGCACTCGTGCACGGCACCGCGGTGGCGGCCACCTGGTCCAGCGCGCTGCTCGCGCTGGGCGCCGGTGTGGTCTTCCTCCTCGTCACCCACGACCCGAGGGTCCGCCGGTCCCCCGCCGACGGAACGGAGCACGACGAGGCCTGGGCCACCTGAATGGAGTGGATACTTGCCCCTCACACCGGAACGGATGAGGAGCACTGCCAGTGACCAGCGACAACCGCATAGGACCGCCCAGCATCGGAAGCGAGCGCGATACGCTGCGCACTTTCCTCGACTACCACCGCGCGACCCTTGCCATGAAGTGCGAAGGGCTCACCGACGAGGAGCTGCGGAAGCAGTCGATGCCGCCGTCCACGCTTTCGCTGCTCGGCCTGGTGCGACACATGGCCGAGGTGGAGCGCGCATGGTTCCGTCGAGTGTTCGAGGACAACGACGCGCCCATGGTCTGGTCCGACAGGATCGACTTCCAGGCGGCCTACGACGCCAGTGCCTCGACCCGGGGCGAGGCGTTCGGGGCCTGGGAGGCTGAGGTGGAGAACTCGCGCCGTATCGAGCGGGAGGCCGCGTCCTTGGAGCTGACCGGGCATCAGCCGAGGTGGGAGGAGGACGTATCGCTGCGGATGGTGATGGTGCACGTCCTTCTGGAGTACGGCAGGCACAACGGGCACGCGGACTTCCTGCGTGAGGGAGTCGACGGGACCGTGGGCGCCTGAGTCCGCGGTGCCGCGTGCCGGTCATGAGAGGGCGGCTGTACGGAGAGGAGATGCGCGCGGGCGGGTGCCGGGGGCAAGGTTGGAGGCATGACGACAACGCTCGGTGCCTTCGTTCTCGGCACTCCGGATCCTCCCGCCCTGGCCGATTTCTACCGGGCCCTGCTCGGCTGGGAGGAGGTCGACCGCGAGCCGGAGTGGGTCCGTCTGAGGGCTCCGGAACAAGAACGACCCGGCCTCAGCTTCCAGTTGGAGACCGATCACACTCCCCCGGCCTGGCCGCAGCGCCCGGGCGCGCAGCAGATGCAGGCGCACCTGGACCTGCAAGTGGACGACCTGGTGGCGGAGACGGAGCGGGCGTGCGCCCTGGGCGCGACCCTGGAGGAGCACCAGCCTCAAGAGGCCGTGCGGGTCCTTCGCGGACCGCACGGCCCTACCGTCTGTCTCTTACATCCCGGCGCCGGAACGTCAGCGGACCGGCGTCAGGGCGGTGGCGCGCCCACCCGGTCCTCCATCGCCGTGCGG
>NZ_JBHVWF010000027.1:0-72342 GCF_042882365.1 Streptomyces sp. NPDC058221
CGTTTGAGGAGACGCCCCGGAGGGACCCCGGACCCCCACCCACCGAGAAACCGCGCACCCCACGGGCAACCCGCACACACCAAGCCCGTCCGGCGATTGAGGACGGAACCCCGAACCCCGGAACCCCGAACCCCAGGACCCCGGACCGTCAGGTCCGCTGGTCGTCGGCCAGCTCCGCCACACCCGTGATCCGGTGCAGCGGATACGTGCGGACCTCGTCGGCCGTGTGGTCGTACGCCGTGACGTAGCCGCCTTCCACCCGGACCGGCGCGATCACCCGCTGGCTGGCGGCGCCCTCCGCGTTGACGTAGCCGATCCAGAGCGCCGAGCCCGTCATCGCCGCGGCCTGGACGGTGACCAGGGTCTCGGCGGACGTCGTACGGGGCAGCGCGCCCGCGGGCGCCGGCGGCGTCGCGGGGCCGGCGTCCTTGTGGACGACCGTGGCGGCCGTGTCCCCGGCCCGGATCGCCCGGACCGCCGCCCCCAGCAGGGTGGGGTCGGGGACCGGAGGGCCCTCCGGGACGGGCACCGGGGCCGCCCGCGGCGGGGTGCGGCGGGCGCCGGCGCGGGTGATCAGGACGTCTCCGTCGGCGGACTCCGCCGCGGGCGCGTAGCCCAGCTCGCGCAGGCCGTCCAGGAGCGACGCCGGATCGATCTGGGCGGCCAGAGCCGTGGGGGCGAGGCGCCGCAGCCGCAGGACGGCCGAGCGCTTGTCGGCGAGGATCTCGTTCAGGACGGCCTCGTCGTCGCAGCGCACGTACGCGGACGCGGCGCCGATCCGCAGATGCCCGTGCCGGCGGGCGACGTCGTCGATGAGGTAGCTGAGCGGCTGCGGCACCGGCGTACGGCTGTGCGCGGCAAGGAAGGCGTGCAGGTCGGCGGCGGACTGCCCGGCGTCCAGACCGCGCCGCACGGATCCGGGCGTGAAGCGGTAGACCGTCGCCCCGCCCTTCGACTCGATGTCCGCGACAGCGGCGAGCATGTCCGCGAGCGGACGCTCCAGCGGGCCCGGCGCGACGGCGGTCAGGTCGGCCTGGAGCAGTACGTGGTCGAGCGGCTCCGGGATCAGCGGCGCGAGCCGGGCGGCGGCCTCGGCGGGGCCGGTGGTCAGCAGGGCCCGGGTCTGCGAGGCGAGGGCGCCGCGTCCGGTGATGCCGAGGAGCTCGGACTCGTTGAGCGTCCACAGCGCGATCCGGGACCGCAGATCGGTGGTGTCCCCGGCGGAGGCGGAGGCGCCGCGCAGCGGGCGCTCCCAGCGGAGCCGGGCGAGCAGCGTCTCCGGATCCGGGGCGGTGCCGGCGGGCAGCGCGGCGAGCAGGGCCAGCACACGGTGGCGGACCTCGGGGGCGGCGGAGCGGTCCAGGTCGGGGCCGAGGGTGGACAGCGCCCGGCCCTTCGCGTCCTGGCCGCCGACCAGGCCCGGGGCACGGGTGGCGGCGAGCCAGGCGGAGGCGAGCCGCACCCAGCGGTCCTGGGCGGGGAGTTCGGTCCAGTCGTCGTACGCGGGAGTCGGCGCGTACCGCTCGTCGGCCTCGCCGTCGGATGCCAGCAGCCCGGCCGCGTAGGCGAGTTCGATCCAGAACGCGGCGACGGGCTCCGAGACGTCCAGCACCGCGGCCGTCTTCTTCAGCTCGCGGACGCTGAGGCCGCCGGCCCGCAGTATGGCGGGGCCGCCGCCGTTCCAGCTCTTCAGGAGCTCCTCGACGGTGGAGACCGACAGGAACGCCTGGCCCGCCGCCGCACTGTCCACAGCCTGTGGGTCGCGTTCGGCGACGGCGACCACGGCCGGCGGCTGCGGCTCGGGCACCCGGTGGGCGCGCCCGGCCCGCAGGTGCAGCGCGGCCTCGCGCGGCAGTACGACGGTGCGGGTCGACACGGGCAGCAGCAGCCCGCGGTCGCGCAGCCACTTCACGGGCGGGGTGGGGTTCGGGGTCACCTCGCCGTACGGCGGGCCCCAGACCAGCCGGTCCAGCACCGACAGCGCCTCCACCGGTGCGGTGTCGAGGAGTTCGCCCATCCGGGCCCGGTCGGTGAACAGCGCGGCCAGGGCGGTCACCGCGGAGACCGGGTCGTAGGTGGCGGGCAGCCCGGCCGTGGCGAGGATCTCCTGGAGCCGGCCCGGCGACATGCCGGACGTGGCCTCCGAGACCGTCGGGCCCAGACCGGTGGGGGAGGGGTGCTGCGGCGACGGCGAAAGGAGTTCGCGCGCCGTCCGCACCAGGTGCAGCCGCTCGTCCTCGCCCCAGACGAGGGCCTGTTCGCGCAGGGTGGTCAGGGCCCCGGGCAGCGCGTCCACGACGGCGGCGCCCGCGTCGTCGCGGTGCTCGCCGTCGTCCCGGCCGTCACCGGTGAGCAGGCCGAGCAGGGTGTCGTACGGCGCCGGATCGGGCGCGACGGCGAGCGCCTCGGCGGTCTGCAGGGCGAACCGGTCGAGGTGTTCCAGGGCGCGTACGACGGAAGCGCGGGTGCCGGCCCGCGTCGCGAGCTGGGTGATGTCGTTGGGCACGGGGCTGAGCAGGTCGGGCCGGGCACGCAGCAGCCCGGCCAGCGACTCGTCGTCCCGGGCGCGCAGAGCCTCGGCCAGCGTCCGCGGTGGTGTGGTCATCCCCATCCGTCCCACGGTAGTCGCTCCGGACCGGCCCGAGGGCGCTACCGTCGGTGCAGGGCGGTAGAGGGGAACCATCGCGTGGGGATCGAGAGCGATCAGCTGGTCTACGACTACCTGAGCCGGGTCGGGGACATCGCACAGCAGCAACAGCTGTCCTCGGGCACCCGGATGAGGCTGGTCTCGCAGCTGCGGGGCGAGATCGACCGGCAGCGGGTGAAACAGGCCGCGGACACGCCTGCGGCGGTGCGCCGCATCATCGGGAAGCTCGGCACCCCCGACGAACTGGTCGCCGCTGTGGCCTCGTCGGCCGACGGATCGGTGCCGCTGCCGCAGGCGCCTGAACCGGGCCCCGCGACGGCGTCCGGGATCCCCCGGCCGCGCAGGCCCAAGCTCCGTAAGGACAGCCGCCGGGACGGCCGGAAAGACAGTTCGCGCAAGGGCGCGTCGGAGCGACCGGCCGAGGCGGCCGGCACCCCGGCCGCGCCGCCGGCCGACGGCGGGCCGTCCGCTCCGCACCGGGCCGGCACGGACGAGCTCGGACCGTCCGGGAGCGAGGCGGACTGGTGGCGCGTCGAACCGGGCCCCTTCGGCGAGTTCGGCGAGGGGACCGGCGTACCGGGCTTCCGGGGCGGAGTGGAGATCCCGGCGCTGCTGCGTCCCCCGGTGGCGGAGGACGACGAGGACGAGGAGTACGAGGACGCCGAGGAGGAGTCCGAGGAAGAGGAGTACGAAGAGACGGAGGCGGCTCCCCGGCGGCGTTGGCGTCCGAGGCTGCGCCGCCGGGGAGGCGGGGAAGCCGGGCCGCGCGGCTTCTCGCACCCCGTACTGCTGCTCGCCGCCGCGCTGCTGGTGGCCGGCGCGGTGATGGACTCCCCGCAGGCCCTGCTGGCCCTGGCGGGCGGCTGGGCGCTCGCGTACACCTCCCGCAAGCTGTCCCGCGCGGAGGCGAAGTGGGCCGTCCTGGGGCTGCCCGGCACGGTCGCGGCGGGCGCCCTCGTCTGGCTTTGGGGCCGGCTGGACGGCCGGTGGGGCTCACCGATCCCCGAACACGGAATGGCGGACGCGCTGAGCGGAGTGTGGCCGGTGGCGGTCCGGGTGGCGGCGGTGTCGTCGGCCCTGTTCCTGGTGTGGCGCGCGCGACGGCGCTAGGCGCGGTGCGGGTTTCCCGTGGGGTTCGGCTGTGCCCCGGTGGGCGGGCGCGCGGGGTTCCGGGTCCCCCGGGGCGGGGGGTTCCGTCCTCAAGCGCCGGACGGGCTTGGTGTGTGCGGGTTGCCCGTGGGGTGCGCCCTTGCCCGGTGGGTGCGGGTCCGGGGTCCCTCCGGGGCGTCTCCTCAAACGACGAACGTTCCGCGGGTACGCGATGAAACCCGGGTATCTGTTCGTCGTCCTGCGGGGACTCCCCTGCACGCCCCCGGACCCGGCCGCCATGCGTCTGCGACAGTCGTCTCACTGGCGTGCAGGCGCGGGTGATGCAGGGGTGGGGACGTGCAGGGGAGTCCCCGCAGGAAATGGCGTACGACCCGGGTCCCTCTCGGACCCGGGTGAACACGCCATTTTTGAGGAGACGCCCCGGAGGGGCACCGCCCCCCACCCACCGCGCAAGGGCGCACCCCGCGGGGCACCCAATCAAGCCCGTCCGGCGATTGAGGACAAAAGACCCGCACCCCAGGACCCCGTACCCCGGACCTACTTCAGGTCCGTCAGCAGCTCGTTCAGGATTCGGTCCGCCGCCGTGTAGCCGATCCCCTGGATCCACAGCTGGTCGTCGACCGCGAAGACCTTGCCCTTCTTCACCGCGGACATGTTCTTCCACAGCCCACTGCCCGTGGTCTGCGTCTCCTTGGACTTCTTCGGGTCGCCGTACGTCGAGTGGAAGACGGCGTCCGCGTCCGCGAGGTCGATCTTCTCGGGGCTGACGTCGTAGGAGAAGCCGTCCTTGGCCTTGTCCGTGATCGCCGGCCGCCCCAGGCCCACGTCGGCGAGGATCGTGCCGATGTAGTTCTTCTTGCCGTAGATACGGATGTCCGCGCCCTCGACGAACCGCACCATGTTGACCTCGGTGGCGGCGGTCTTCGCCTTGCCGCCCAGCGCCTTGGTGACGTCGGCGACGTGCGAGGCGTAGTCGGCGGTGACCATCTTCGCCTCGGCCTTCTTGCCGAGCGCGTCCGCGTGGACCTGGAAGTTCGCCTTCCAGGGGTAGCCGGTGTTCTCCGTCATCACGGTCGGCGCGATCTTCTTCAGCTCGTCGTACTTGTCGCCGTGCCGGATCTTGCTCGTGAGGATCAGGTCGGGCTTGAGCGCCGCGATGGACTCCAGGTTCGGCGTCATCATCGCGCCGACGTCCTTGATCCCGGCGACCTGGTCCTTCGGCAGGTAGTCCAGGAAGCCCGATTTGACGTCCGCGTGCGTCGCGCCGACCGGCTTCACGCCGAGGGTGAGCGCCGAGTCCAGTTCCGCGGTGTCCAGGACGACGACCCGCTTCGGCGCGTCGGGCACCTTGACGTCACCCATGGCCGTCTTGACGGTGTGCGTGCCGCCGCCGGACCCGGAGGAGCCCTCGTCGGAGGAGTCCGATGAGCCGCCGCAGGCGGACAGCGCGAGGGCCGCCGTCACGGCGAGGGAGCCGGCAAGGAGGCCACGTCGGTTGCGCAGGGTTCCGGTCATGTCAGCGGTGCCTTTCGGTCGGTCGGGACGGAGCCGGCGGGTGCGGAGCCGGCCGGGGTGGAGCCGGCCGGGGTGGAGCCGGCCGTGGCCGAGGGGCTCCAGGGAGCCCCCGGCACGACGAGCGGCGAACCCGTCACCGGGTCCGGGACGATCACGGCCTCCAGGCCGAAGACCTCGCGGACGAGCCCGGCGGTGACGACGTCCTCGGGGCGGCCCTCGGCGACGATCCGGCCCGCCTTCATGGCGACCAGGTGATCGGCGTACCGGGCGGCCTGGTTGAGGTCGTGGAGCACGGTCACCACGGTCCGGCCGCGGGTGCCGTCGGCGGCCGGGGCGGCGAGCCGGCGCACCAGGTCGAGGACCTCCACCTGGTGGGCGATGTCGAGGTAGGTGGTCGGCTCGTCGAGCAGCAGCAGATCGGTTTCCTGGGCGAGTGCCATCGCGATCCAGACGCGCTGGCGCTGCCCGCCGGAGAGCTCGTCCACCGACCGGGAGCCGAGTGCGGTGATGTCGGTGCGCTCCATGGCGTCCGTCACCGCCCGCTCGTCCTCCTGCGACCACTGCTGCCACCAGTGCTGGTGGGGCTGGCGGCCGCGGGCCACGAGATCGGAGACGGTGATCGCCTCGGGGGCCACCGGGGTCTGCGGGAGCAGCCCGATCGACTGGGCGATCTTCTTCGTGGGGATCCTCGACAGCTCGGTGCCGTCCAGCAGCACCGCCCCGCCGCGCGGCTTGAGCAGCCGGCCGAGCGCGCGCAGTGTCGTCGACTTGCCGCAGGCGTTCGGCCCGACGATGACGGTGACCTGTCCGTCGGGGACGGCGAGGTCCAGCTCGTGGACGACGGTGCGGTCCTCGTACGCGAGGGTCAGTTCGCGTACCGTCAGCCGGCTGGTCACGGCGTCCTGTTGCCGGGTGGTGGTCATGCGTTTCCTCCCCTGCGGCCACCGTGACCGCGGATGATCAGCCAGATCAGATACGGGGCGCCGACCGCCGCCGTCAGGACGCCCACCGGCAGTTCGGTGGGGGAGAAGAGCCTGCGGGCCAGCAGGTCGGCGAAGACGACGATCACGGCGCCGAGCAGCGCCGAACAGAGCAGCGGGATCTGCGCGGTCCGGGTCATCCGGCGGGCGATCTGCGGGGCGAGCAGGGCGACGAAGTCGACCGGGCCGGCCGTCCCCGTGGCCACGGACGCCAGGATCACGCCGAGTGCGACGAGCCCCAGTCTGACCCGGCCAAGACGGACCCCGAGCGCGGTGGCCGTGTCGTCGTCCATGGTCACGGTGCGCTGGGCGCGGGCGGCCCACAGGACGGCGGGCAGCAGGACCAGCAGCGTCCAGCCGATGGGCGCCGCCTCGGCGTAGCCGCGGCCGTTGAGCGAGCCGGTCATCCAGATCTGCGCCTGCTGGGCGACCAGGTAGTCGCCCTTCGTCAGGAACAGGGTGGTGACCGAGCGCAGCGCGACGGCGAAGCCGATGCCGATCAGGACGAAGCGGGTGGCGTGCAGCCCGCCGCGCCAGGCGAAGAGGTAGACGAGCGCCGCCGCCGCGACCCCGCCGATCACCGACAGGTACGGCAGCACGGTGTACGACGTGATGCCGAACGTCATCGCACCGACCGTGAGCGCGCCCGCGCCCTGGCTGATGCCGATGATGTCCGGACTGGCGAGCGGGTTGCGGGCCACGGTCTGGATCAGCGCGCCGGCGATCCCGAAGGCCAGGCCGACGAGCAGACCGACGACCATGCGCGGCAGTCGCAGCGTGCCCACGACGAGTTCGTCGGCGGACGGCCGGCCGAGCACGACCTTCAGGACCTCGCCCGGCGCGACGAAGCTCTCGCCGACGCAGAGGTACGCGACACAGACGACGGCCAGCAGCACGACGAGCGAGGCGGCGACGACGGCGGCCCGGCGGTGCAGCAGGAACCGTCCGCGCGCCCCGACCCGTATGACGCTGTACCCGGCGGGCCGCACGGCGGCCGTGGTGGCGCTCACGCGGGCACCGCCTTCCGGCGTACCAGGGTGACCAGGAACGGCACCCCGATCAGCGCCGTCATGACCCCGGCAGGGATCTCGCTCGGCGGGAAGACGATCCGGCCGACCACATCGGAGACGAGCAGCATCACGGGTCCGATCAGGGCGGCCATCGGCAGCACCCAGCGGTGGTCGCTGCCGACGATCGCGCGGGCGATGTGCGGGACGGCGAGGCCGATGAACGCGATCGGGCCGGCCGCCGCGACACCGACGCCGGTGAGCACGGTGGCGCCGATCCCGCCGACGATCCGTACGGTCGCGATCTTCTGCCCGAGCCCCTTCGCCATGTCCTCGCCGAGCGCCAGCGCGTCGAGCCCGCGGGCGACCGAGAGCACGAGCACCGTCCCCACCAGCAGGAACGGCCAGATCTGCTGGGCGACCTGGGACTCGCGGCCGGCGATCGAGCCGACCTGCCAGAACCGGAACTCGTCCAGCGCCGACGCCTTCGTCGTCAGTACGGCCATCGTCACCGACACCAGCAGGGCGTTGATCGCGGCACCGCCGAGTGCGAGCTTCACCGGGGTGGCGCCGCCGCGCCCGCTGGACGCGATGGCGTACACCGCGACGGAGGCGATCGCCGCCCCCGCGAAGGCGAACCAGACGTACCCGGTGAGGGTGTGGATGCCCGCGTACGCGATGGCGAGCACCACGCCGACCGAGGCGCCCTGGCTGATGCCGAGGATGCCGGGGTCGGCGATGGGGTTACGGGTGATGCCCTGGAGCACCGTGCCGGCGAGGGCGAGCGAGGCGCCGACCATCAGCCCGATGAGGGTGCGGGGCACCCGCATGTTCCGGATGACCTCGGCTGCGTCGGAGTGCCCGCCGTGCAGCAGGGCGTCCAGGACGGCGGACGGGGCGATGGTGCGCGCCCCCACGGCGAGGCTGAGCAGTACGGCGAACAGCAGCGCCGCTACGGCCGCGGCCGTCGCGATAGCGCGTCTGGAACGGCGTGGTGCGGCGGCTGGCATCGGACCCAATCGAAAGCGGGCAAAGTAAGGCTTGGCTAAGTCTAAGCGTCGCCCGTGCGCGGCCTCCCGGGGGTGTGCCGATCACCGAGCGGGCTCGGCACAATGGCAGTCATGGCTTCGCACACGCTGACGGTCGGCTTCGACCTGGACATGACGCTCATCGACTCCCGGCCCGGCATCAGGGCCGCCTACCTGGTGCTCGCCGCCGAGACGGGGGCGCGGATCGACGTCGATCTGGTGGTGAGCCGGCTGGGCCCGCCGCTGGAGGACGAGCTGGCGAACTGGTTCCCGGCCGCTGAGGTGGCCGCGATGGCCGACCGGTACCGGGAGATCTATCCCACATACGCGATCGCCCCGTCGCTCGCCATGCCCGGCGCGCGGGAGTCGGTCGAGGCGATACGCGAGCTGGGCGGCCGGACGATGGTGGTCACCGCCAAGTACGAGCCGAACGCGAAGCTGCACCTCGCACACCTGGGGATCGAGCCCGACGAGATCGTGGGCGGCCTCTGGGCCGAGGCGAAGGCGGAGGCGCTGCGGGAGCACGGGGCGGGCGTGTACGTCGGCGACCACATCGGCGACGTAAGGGGCGCGCGGGCCGCGGAGGCGGTGTCGGTGGGCGTGACGACGGGCCCGTGCGACGAGGCGGAGCTGCGGGGGGCCGGGGCGGACGTGGTCCTGCGTTCCCTGACGGAGTTCCCGGAGTGGGTACGCGCGTACCTGCGGCGTACTTCCACCCCGTCCGGCGTTTGAGGACGGAACCGGTGATGCGGGGAGCCCGCGCCGTGCGAAGGCCCTCCGCTCAGCGCGGCGCCCCCGCCCGCGCCGTTCGGACCAGGCCCGCCGCGGCGATCAGGAAGCCCACCCCCATCAGCATGCAGACCGCGTACGCGATGGACGGGAACGGCTCGGTGCCGAGGAACAGCGGGGCCATGGTGACCAGCGTCGCCACCGCACCGACGAAGAAGACGATCGCGCCGACCCGGACCAGGAGGTCACCGGCGCCAGAAGGAGAAGTACTCACCCGGTCAGGGTAGTTCTTTCAGGACACGAGTCCGGATGACCAGCCTTGACGAGGGGTACTTCACCTGTGGAGGCTTCTGTCAGCAGGGGGAGCGCGATCACTGGACGGCCTGACCTGCTGAGGCTTTGTTCGGCATACGGGTTGAGATGGGGTGCGTGCTTTGCCGACTGGCAAGGTCAAGTGGTTCAACAGCGAGAAGGGCTTCGGCTTTCTCTCCCGCGACGACGGCAGCGACGTCTTCGTGCACTCGTCCGTGCTCCCCGCCGGAGTCGACGCCCTCAAGCCCGGCCAGCGCGTCGAATTCGGCGTAGTCGCCGGACAACGCGGTGACCAGGCACTTTCCGTGGCGATCCTCGATCCCGCCCCGTCCGTCGCGGCCGCCCAGCGCCGCAAGCCGGACGAGCTGGCATCGATCGTGCAGGACCTGACGACCGTGCTGGAGAACATCACGCCGATGCTGGAGCGCGGCCGCTACCCCGACAGGGCGGCGGGCGCCCAGATCGCCGGGATGCTGCGCGCGGTCGCGGACCAGCTCGACGTTTAGGGCCGTCAGAGATACGACAGCGCGTCAGGGCCGAGGGGCGGCACAAGCCCCTCGGCCGCGGCGCGCGTCAGCAGGCCGCGGATCGCCGCGTAGCCGTCCTCCCCGAGGTCGGCGGTGAACTCGTTCACGTACAGCCCGATGTGCTGGTCGGCGACGGACGGGTCCAGCTCCTGTGCGTGCGCCCGCACGTAGGGGCGGGAGGCCTCCGGGTCGTCCCACGCCATCCGTACCGACGTGCGTACCGACTCGGCGAGCAGCTTCAGCGTGTCCGCGCCCAGCGACCGCTTGGCGATGATCGCGCCGAGCGGGATCGGCAGCCCGGTGGTGTCCTCCCAGTGCCGTCCCATGTCGGCCAGGTTGTGCAGGCCGTAGTTCTGGTACGTGAAGCGCGCCTCGTGGATGACGAGACCGGCGTCCACCTTGCCGTCCCGTACCGCCGGCATGATCTCGTTGAACGGCATGACGACGATCTCGCCGACCCCGCCCGGCACCACGTCCGCGGCCCAGAGCCGGAAGAGCAGATACGCGGTGGAGCGCTCGCTCGGCACGGCGACGGTCTTCCCCGTCAGGTCCGTGCCCGCCTCCTTCGTGAGGACGAGCGGCCCGCAGCCCCGCCCCAGCGCCCCGCCGCACGGCAGCAGGGTGTACGCGTCGAGGACCCACGGAAGCACCGCGTACGACACCTTGAGCACGTCCAGTTCGCCGCGCTCGGCCATGCCGTTGGTGAGGTCGATGTCCGCGAAGGTGACATCGAGGGCGGGCGCGCCGGGGACCCTTCCGTGCGCCCAGGCGTCAAAGACGAACGTGTCGTTCGGGCACGGGGAGAAAGCGATCCGCAGCGGGTCAGGAGTCGTTTCGGTCATGGTGGGTCCAGCCTTCCAGTACGGGTATGAGCTTCCCGAACGCGTCGGTGAGCGCGGCCAGCGCGTCGCCGATGCGCCAGGCGTCGCGGTCGCGGGGGCCGACGGCGTTGGACACGGCCCGGATCTCCAGGACGGGCACGCCGGTCAGTTCGGCCGCCTCCGCGACCCCGAAGCCCTCCATGGACTCGGCGACGGCGCCGGGGTGTGCGGCGAGCAGGGCGGCGGCGCGTTCGGCGCTGCCGGTCACGGTGGAGACGGTGAGGATGTCGCCCGGCACCGCACGGGTCGCGGTGACCACCGCCTTCACCAGCGACCTGGGCGGGAAGTGCCACACCCGGCCGAATCCGAGATCGGTGACGGGCACGAAGCCCGCGGGGGTCTCGGCGCCCAGGTCCGCCGCGCCGATGCGACGGGCCACGACGAGGGAGCCGACCGGGGCGACGCCGGGGAAGCCACCGCCGATACCGGCCGAGATCACCAGGTCGTAGCGGTCCGAGGCCAGGGCGAACGCGGCGGAGGCCGCCGCGGCGGCCGGTCCCGCACCGCCCGCGAGGACGTCGTAGGGGCCCGCGCGGTGGATCTCCGCGCCCGGCACCCAGCGCACCGGGACCTCACCGGCCTCGCCGTCGGGCCCGAACGCACGCGTGACCGCGTCCCGTTCCACCGGGACAGCGGTCACGACAAGCACACGCACGAGGGGGTCCTCCGCGGTCAGGAGGGGATCAGTCGGTCTTCTTGAGCTCGAAGTGCCAGATGCCGGTGAGCTTCTTGCCCTTGGTCTCCACGATGCTGATCTGCGTCTTGTTCGTGGTCTGGCCGGACTCGCTGGAGAAGAAGGCGCTGCCCGGGATCGACCGGTAGGTCTTCTTGTACGGCTCCTGCTCGGCCTGCTGGCCGTTGATGAAGAGCGTCCAGCCGTTGTCCGCGACCTTCGGGTCCACGCCGAAGCGGACCTTGTCGTCCATCGCGACCTTGACGGTCTTCTCGGCCTTCTTGTTGAGGCAGCCCTGGATATCGGATTCCTTGAGGGCGTTGCCGTCGTTGTAGCAGGACGCCTCGGTGCTCACCGAGTTGTCGCCGACCGTCACGGTGGCGAGCGGCGTCGGCTTGTCGCAGGCGGAGAGGACAAGGAGTCCCGCGGACACGGCACCAAGAGCGACGCCGAATCGACGGCCCTTACCGGAGAAGAACGCAACGGTCATGGGCCGAAGGCTATCGGTCGCTCCCGCTCATGCCACGCGGGGGTGCGGCGAGCCGCGCCGGGCGGCACCCAGCAGCCCCCGTACGGAGGCCGCCGCGCCGAGCGCGAGGAGGCCCGCGGCGACCGCCATGCCCAGTACGCCGTTGAGGGGGAGCGCGATCCCGATCGCGCCGCCGGCCACCCAGGCCATCTGGAGCAGCGTCTCGGACCGCGCGAACGCGGAGGGCCGCACCTCCTCCGGCACATCGCGCTGGATCATCGCGTCCAGCGACAGCTTGGACAGTGCCTGGGTGAAGCCCGCCACGGCCGCGAGCGCGGCGACCATCACCGTGCTGAAGAACGCCGCGGCCAGCACGGCGACTCCGAGGGCCAGGCCCAGTACCGCGGCGATGATCACCTCGGGGCCGCGGGCCCTGAGCCAGGAGCCGACCGCGGTGCCCAGCGCGTTGCCCGTCCCGGCCGCCACGCCGACGATGCCGAGCGAGATCGCGGCGCTCTGGCCGGAGAGCGGCTGCTCGCGCAGCAGGAACGCCAGGAAGAAGATCAGGAAGCCGGAGAGCGCCCGGTGCGCGGCATTCGCCTGGAGTCCGTGCAGGACGGACGGGCCGACCGAGCGCAGCCCGGGCCGCTTCTCGCTCTTGTCCTTGGATCCGGCTGTTTTCTTCTCGGCCCCGGGCGTGGCGGACTTCCGGAGCGGTTCGGGCCGCAGGGTCCTCGTCTCGTGCTGCGGTACGAGGTGGGCCTTGTGCTCGCCCTTCGCCGAGTCCACCTTGGGCGGCATGGTGAAGGCGAGGACGGCGCCGGCGGCGAAGATCGCGGACGCGCCGTAGAGCGGCCACGGCGGGCCGATGGACTGCAGCCCCGCCCCGATCGGAGCAGCCGCACCCGTCGCGAGGAGACCGGCGAGGGTGACCCGTGAGTTCGCCTTCACCAGTGAGAAACGCGGTGGCAGCAGACGCGGCACGACGGCGCTGCGCACGACTCCGTACGCCTTCGAGCAGACCAGGACACCCAGGGCCGCCGGGTACAGCTCCAGGCCGCCGGTGGCGACCGCGCCCGACATGGTGAGGGCCAGCAGCGCACGGGCCAGCATGGAGCCGGCCATCGCGGCGCGGCGGCCGTGCGGCAGACGGTCCAGGAGCGGGCCGATGACCGGAGCGAGCACGATGAACGGGGCCATCGTGACGGCGAGGTACAGCGCGACCCGGCCGCGGGCCTGGTCCGTCGGTACGGAGAAGAACACGGTGGACGCCAGCGCGACCGTGATCATCACGTCGCCCGCGCCGTTCACCGCGTGCAGTTCGATCAGCTTGCCGAGCCCGGACTCGCCGGCGCCATGGGCGTGTGTGGCCTTCCGGATGCCCCTGGCGGTCCCGGTGAAGGGGCTGCGCAGGGCATGGCCCACCGCCCGGCCCGTCCTGCGGAGCGGGCCGGATCCGTCGTGCGACCTGGCAGAAGCCACTTGGTCATAGTGCCCCAGTCCCTGTCGTTGCGAACCGGGACAGGCGCGGCAAGCGGTGTGTACCGCCCCGTCGGGTCAGCGACCTGCCAGGTCGCAGGGGGTGCGGGCCGATCTGTACCGATGGCTGGACCGCGCTCTTTACACGGGATACGACACCGGATACGGCCCGTTTGGGACGGGCAGGTGGGCGGGAAGCGGCGGAGAGGGTAGCGTGCGTAGCGCGCCACCGGCGGTTGTTCTTGGCCGCGCGCCTCTCGGCGATCCCGCAGAATGGGTTGCGGAAGGTGCGCCCGAGGCAGGCACAACGGGTGTGGACGTCGACGCGGCCCCCAGGTCCGCTCCGCCCGCAACCGTATGGCCGAAATCGATGGATGTGCTGGCGCGCTCGTGAGACTGGCGTAGGAGAGAAGCGAGACCTGTGAGTGCTGCGACGACGCGAAGCCGTACGGCCCGTACCCCTGTTCCCGACCGTCTGTGCGCCGAGGCGGTAGACCTCGCACGCGCGGCGGCCGAGGAGGCAGCCGCGCCAGGGGTGGTGGGTGAGCATGTGGACGTGGTCCCCGAGGGGGACCGGGTCGTCACGCACTACTTCGAGTGCAAGGACCCCGCCTACCGCGGCTGGCGCTGGGCGGTGACGGTCGCCAGGGCCTCCCGGGCGAAGAACGTCACGCTGGACGAGACGGTGCTGCTGCCGGGCGGCGACGCGCTGCTCGCGCCGGAGTGGGTCCCGTGGAGCGAGCGGCTGCGGCCGGGCGACATGGGTCCGGGCGATCTGCTGCCCACCGAGGCGGACGACCTGCGCCTGGAGCCCGGTTACACCGGCGACGACGAGCCGCCGCCCAACTCCGCCGTCGCCGCGGTCTCGGGTGAGCTGGCGGATCTGGTCGAGTCGGAGGACGCGGAACTGACGACGCGCCCGGACGCGCCGCGGCGTGGTTCGATCGCGGCCGTCGCGGACGAGCTCGGTATGCGGCGTGCGCGGGTGCTGTCCCGGTACGGGCTGCATGCGGCGGCCGACCGCTGGGACGAGGGGTTCGGCGCGAAGACTCCGATGGCCCAGGCGGCTCCGGCCACCTGTGTGTCCTGCGCCTTCCTGGTGCCGCTCTCCGGTTCGCTGAAGCAGGCCTTCGGGGTGTGCGCGAACGAGTTCGGTCCGGCGGACGGGCATGTGGTGTCCCTGTCGTACGGCTGTGGCGGGCACTCGGAGGCCGCGGTGATGCCGAAGCCGCCGAAGCCGGCGCCGCATGCGCTGGACACGATGCAGGTGGACGAGTACCCGCTGCGGCCGGCGCGGGATTCCGGCTCCGTGCCGGTGGGCCCGGACACCCCGCCGGAGGACCTCGGCCACTCGTAGGCTGCGCTCACCCCAGCCCGTCCGGCGTTTGAGGACGGAACCGGGGCGCCGGAGCAGGCCGGGCAAACCCAGCCCGTCCGGCGTTTGAGGACAACGCTGTGCGCCGGGCACCGGATGCCGGGTTCCGTCCTCAATCGCCGGACGGGCTTGGTTTGCGCGGCGCGGGCTCGGTTTGCGCGGGCCATCCGGTGCACCGGTTCCGTCCTCAATCGCCGGACGGGCTTGGTTTGCCCGGCCCGGGATCGGTTTGCGCGGCTCGGGGTGGATGTGCGCGGCCCTCCCCAGCCCGTCCGGCGATTGAGGACAACACGGGCGCGGGCCGGGACCGGGTACCTTCGGGCGCACACTTGGCGGCACGGGGTACCCGGCACCGGAAGAGGGAGTCACAGCGTGAGCATGAATGCGACCGAGGGGGCCGACCCATTCGGCACCGCACGGCTGCGGCGCGGCGTGCTCGACGCCTGGGGCGCGGCCCCCGCCCGTTTCCGGGAGGACGCCAACGCCGAGGAGGACCTCGCGCTCGGCGGCTACCGTGACCGGCTCGTCGTCGAACTGGCCCAGAACGCCGCTGACGCCGCCGCCCGCGCCCAGGCACCCGGCCGGCTCCGCCTCACCCTGCACCCGGCGACCGACAGCGCCCCGGCCGTGCTCGCCGCCGCGAACACCGGTGCCCCGCTGGACGCCACCGGCGTGGAGTCGCTGTCCACCCTGCGCGCCTCCGCCAAGCGCGAGGGGCACGAGGGAGCCGTCGGACGGTTCGGCGTCGGGTTCGCCGCCGTGCTCGCGGTGAGCGACGAGCCCGCCGTCATCGGCCGGCACGGCGGGGTGCGCTGGTCACTGGCCGAGGCCCGCGACCTTGCCCGGCAGGCCGCCGTCGGCAGCCCCGGACTGGGCGACGAGCTCCGCCGCCGCGACGGTCACGTGCCGCTGCTGCGGCTTCCGCTGCCCGCCGAGGGCACCGCCCCGGACGGCTACGACACCGTCGTCGTCCTGCCGCTGCGCGACGGCGGCGCCGAGGACCTGGTCGGCCGGCTGCTCGACGCCGTCGACGACGCGCTGCTCCTCACACTGGCCGGCCTCGACGAGATCGTCGTCGAAACCCCGGACACCGTACGGACGTTGACCCGCTCGCAGCACGGCCCGTACACCCACGTCACCGACTCCGCGCACGGCACGAACCGCTGGCGCACCGTCGTCCGCAACGGCCCCGTCGAGCCCGCGCTGCTCGCCGACCGTCCGCTGGAGGAACGGCTGCGCCCGCACTGGTCGGTGACCTGGGCCGTCCCCGTGGACGCCGAGGGCGCGCCGGTGCACCCCCGCACCGCCCCCGTCGTGCACGCCCCGACGCCCACCGACGAACCGCTCGGGGTGCCCGCGCTGCTCATCGCGTCGCTGCCGCTGGACACCACACGCCGGCACCCCGCTCCCGGCCCGCTCACCGACTTCCTGGTGCAGCGCGCGGCCGACGCGTACGCCGAACTGCTCGCCGACTGGCAGCCGGTCTCCGTCGCCACCATCGCCCTCGTGCCCGGTCCGCTGGGCAAGGGGGAGCTGGACGGGGCGCTGCGGGCCGCGATCCTGGAGCGGCTGCCGCGCGTCGCCTTCCTGGAGCCGGCCGCCCCGCGTGACCTCGCCGCCGAGCCCGACCAGTGGGACAGCTGGGACGCCGGGACCGGTGGTGCCCGCAAGGCGACCGCGGCTCTGCGGCCCATCGAGGCCGAGGTGCTCGAAGGGGTCGGTGCGGAGACGGTCACGGTGCTGGCCGAGGTGCTGCCCTGTCTGCTGCCCGCCGGTCTTGAACGCCGGGTGGAGCTGCGCACGCTCGGCGTCGCCCGGGTGCCGCTGACCGAGGCGATCGACCGGCTCGCCGGTCTTGAGCGCGACCCGGGCTGGTGGCGGCGGCTGTACGACAGCCTGGCCGGTATCGACCCGGACCGGCTCACCGGTCTGCCGGTACCGCTCGCCGGAACGGCGTCCCGGGATTCCGGGGCCCCGGCTCTGCCCCGGACCACGATCGGCCCCCGGCAGGTCCTGCTCCCGCTCCCGGACGCACCGACGGGACCGGTCCTGGACCGGCTGGGCAGGCTCGGGCTGAAGGTCGCCCACCCGGACGCCGCGCATCCGCTCCTGGAGAAGCTGGGCGCCCTGCCCGCCACCCCGCGCGCCGTGCTGACGACCCCGCAGGTGCGGGCCGCCGTCGGCGGCTCGCTGGACGCGGGCGAGATCTGGGACGAGGACGCGCCGACCGGCGACGAGCTGGTGGAGACCGTCCTGACCCTGGTCAGGGACGCCGATCTGGCGCCGGGCGACGAGCCCTGGCTCGGCGCGCTCGCCCTGCCCGACGAGGACGGTGAGCTCGCGCCGGCCGGTGAACTGGTGCTGCCCGGCAGCCCGTTCGCCGCTGTGATGCGCGAGGGTGAACTCGCTCTCTGCGACGAGGGGCTGGCCGGCCGCTGGGGCGAGCAGCCGCTCACCGCCTGCGGGGTGCTGGCCACGTTCGCCCTGGTGCGGGCCACCGATGTGGTGCTGGACCCGGACGAACTGGAGCCGCGCGACGGGGACTTCGCCGAGTCCGACGATGCCGGGCTGCTGGACGCCGTCGACGTGTGGTGCGAGGACATCCTCGACCAGCTCCCGGACACGCCGGTGCCGCCGGTCGCCACCGAGCTCGTCGCCGTCCGCGACCTGGACCTGGTCGACGACGACGCCTGGCCGCAGGCCCTCGCCCTCCTCGCCCGGCCGCCGCTGCGCGACGCGCTGACCCAGCCGGTGCGGGTGCTCCTCCCGGACGGCACCACGCAGTCGGTGCGCCCGTACACCGCCTGGTGGCTGCGCGACCACCCGGTACTGGACGGCCGCCGCCCGGCGGGGCTGCGTGCGCACGGGGGCGATCCCCGGCTGTCGGGCCTGTACGACTCCGCCGACGCGACGGGCTTCGACGACGCCGAGGTGTTGCGCGCGCTCGGCGTCCGGACCTCGGTCGCCGCCCTGCTGGACGAGCCGGGCGGTGCGGCCGAACTCCTCGGCCGGCTCGCGGACGAGGACCGCCCGGTCGGCCTCGTACAACTGCACTCCCTGTACACGGCCCTGGCCGACCTGGACCCGGAGCAGGTCACGCTGCCGGACGAGCTGCGGGCCGTGGTCGACGGCGAGGTGCGGGTCGTCGACGCGGCGGACGCGATGATCGCGGACGCCCCCGACCTGCTGCCGCTGACCGAGGGTGTGCCGCTCCTGCCGGTGGCCCCGGCGAACGCGGCGGAGCTGGCCGAGCTGTTCCAGGTGCGCCGGCTCGGCGAGAGCGTCGAGGCGGAGGTGACGAGCGAGGGCGAGGAGCACCAGGTGCCGGAATCGGTGCGCATCCTGCTCGGCGCGGGCACCCCCGACACCTACGTCGAGCACGGCGAACTGCGGGCGGCCGGCGTCGAGCTGGACTGGCGCCGCACCCCGGACGGCACCGTGCACGCCTCGACCCTGGAGGGGGTCGCGGCGGGCCTGGCCTGGGCGGCGGGCCAGTGGCCGCGCCGCTTCGAGGTCGCGGCCCTGCTGGAGGACCCCTCGCGTACGGACGAACTGGCCCGGGACCGCTGGTTCGACTGAGGGCCGGGGCTCCGGCTCCCGGTCTCGGTCGGGACGGCCCCAGGGACTTTCGTCCGAGCCCCTACACCGGGAAGTGGCGGCTCACCAGGCGCCAGGCGTACTCCAGCGCGGCCGAGGCGATCATGGCGATGCCCACCGCCGTCCACGGCAGCGTCGTGCCCACCAGCTTCAGGGCGAAGAAGTCCTGGAGCCACGGCACCGCGAGCACGATCAGGAACGCCAGGCCCATGGCCGCCACCAGGCAGATCCGCCACCAGGTGTAGGGGCGGGCGATGATGGCCAGGACCCACATCGACACCAGGAACAGGGTGAGTGTGGCCGCGCTGGTCTCCGCCTCCAGTGAGCCGGCGCCGACGTAGTGGTGCCGGGCGATCAGATACGTGGCGAAGGTGGCGACGGCCGCGATGGTGCCCGACGGGATCGCGTACCGCATCACCCGGCGCACGAAGTGCGGGTGCGCGCGCTCCTTGTTGGGCGCGAGGGCCAGGAAGAACGCCGGGATGCCGATCGTCAGCGTCGACAGCAGGGTCAGATGCCGGGGCAGGAACGGGTACTCGACCTGGAAGCAGACCACCAGGACGGCCAGCAGCACCGAGTAGACCGTCTTCGTCAGGAACAGGGTGGCGACCCGGGTGATGTTGCCGATGACCCGGCGTCCCTCGGCGACGACGGAAGGCAGTGTGGCGAAGCTGTTGTTGAGCAGCACGATCTGGGCGACCGCACGGGTCGCCTCCGAGCCGGAGCCCATCGAGACGCCGATGTCGGCGTCCTTGAGGGCGAGCACGTCGTTGACGCCGTCGCCCGTCATCGCGACGGTGTGGCCGCGGGACTGGAGGGCGGCGACCATCTCCCGCTTCTGCTGCGGGGTGACGCGTCCGAAGACCGCGTTCTCCTCCATGGCCGTGGCCATCTCGTCCGGATCGGTGGGCAGCCGGCGGGCGTCCAGGGTGTGTTCGGCGCCCGGCAGACCGAGCTTCTCGGCGACCGCGCCGACCGAGACGGCGTTGTCGCCGGAGATCACCTTCGTGGCGACCCGCTGGTCGGCGAAGTAGGCGAGCGTCTCCCCGGCGTCGGGCCGCAGCCGCTGTTCCAGGACGATCAGCGCGCCGGGTTCGGCACCGGTCGCCGTCTCCGGGTCGTCGAGTCGGCCTTCGACGCGGGCCAGCAGGAGGACCCGCAGGCCCTGCTGGTTGAGCTGTTCGATCTCGGTGAGCGCCGGGTCCTCCTCGGGCAGCAGCACATCGGGGGCGCCGAGCAGCCAGGCCGATGTCCGGCCGCCGCCCTCGTCGAAGGCGGCCCCGCTGTACTTGCGGGCCGAGGAGAACGGCAGCGCCTGCGTGACGTCCCAGCTCTCGCCGGCGGGGGCCGGACAGGCGTCGATGATCGCCTGGAGGCTGGCGTTGGGCCGGGTGTCGGACGCGCCGAAGGCGGCCAGCACCCGGCGCAGGTACGGCTCGTCCGTCCCGTTCAGCGGGCGGATCTCGGTGACGTCCATGCCGCCCTCGGTGAGGGTGCCGGTCTTGTCCAGGCAGACGACGTCGACCCGGGCCAGGCCCTCGATGGCGGGGAGCTCCTGGACCAGGCACTGCTTGCGGCCCAGCCGCACGACACCGATCGCGAAGGCGACCGAGGTGAGCAGCACCAGGCCCTCCGGGATCATCGGCACGATGCCGCCGACGGTCCGGGCGATGGAGTCCTTGAAGTTGTGGTCCTTCACCACGAGCTGGCTGAGCACCAGGCCGATCGCGGTCGGGATCATCATCCAGGTGACGTACTTCAGGATGGTGGAGATGCCGCTGCGCAGCTCGGACTGGACGAGCGTGAAGCGGGAGGCCTCCTCGGCGAGCTGTGCGGCATAGGCCTCGCGGCCGACCTTGGTCGCGGCGAACGCCCCGCCGCCCGCTACGACGAAGCTGCCGGACATCACCGGGTCGCCCGCCCGCTTCAGCACCGGGTCGGCCTCACCGGTGAGCAGCGATTCGTCGATCTCCAGGCTGTCGGCCTCGGCGACCTTGCCGTCCACCACGACCTTGTCGCCGGGGCCGAGCTCCACGAGATCGCCCAGGACGATCTCGGAGGTGTGGATCTCGGCCGCCACACCGTCCCGCCGCACGGTGGGTTTCGCCTCGCCGATGACCGCGAGGCTGTCCAGGGTCTTCTTGGCCCGCCACTCCTGCACGATGCCGATGCCGGTGTTGGCGATGATCACGAAGCCGAAGAGGCTGTCCTGGATCGGCGCGACGAACAGCATGATCACCCAGAGCACGCCGATGATCAGGTTGAACCGGGTGAAGACGTTGGCGCGGACGATCTCGGTCACGGACCGGGACGAGCGGACGGGGACGTCGTTGACCTCGCCGCGGGCGATCCGCTCGGCGACCTCGGCCGCGGTCAGCCCGCGCCCGCCGCCCGCCGGAGCGGGCAGCTCGACCGGGTGGACCGGGTCGAGCTCGGTACCGGCGTCGATCAGTACCGGCCGGTCGCTGCCGGAAGGCATGGGGGATCTGTTCGGCTCATCCCCCGAGGGGTCGGGTGCCCGCTGAGTCATGGTTCCGACGGTACGGGCGTAACGTCCGGTTCACCCGCCGGGTGGTCGGAAGATCAGACCGGGGGAGGACGGGAATCGTCCCGTGGTGGTACGGGGCGGGGCGGCGGTTCCGCTTTCAGGCGGTAGCGCCGGGAGTGTCCCCGGAGGTCTCCCCGGAGCCGGTCTGTGCTGCGGCGGCCCGCTTGAGTGCGGCGTCGCGTCCCCGCACGTACCAGATGCCGATCAGGCCGAGACCGCCACCGGCCAGGCAGGTCCACACCCACCACAGGTGGCCGTGGTCGTCGAACCAGCCGTAGAACGGGAGCTGGACGAGGAAGAGGACGAACCAGAGGATCGTGCCGCCCGTGATGGTCGCGACGACGGGCCCCTCCAGGGGCTCGGGTGCCTCGTGCTTCGGTGTCCACTTCGCCATGCAGTCATGTTATGTCGCGCAACAGAAGTTTTGGACAGGCCAGTCGGCCCAAGGGTCTACGCGCGGAGATAGCGATCTTCGCCTTATGTATTCATACTGAATCTGCTTACGGCTGTCTCGAATTATTCGTGTGAAAGTCCAAAGCTGACCACATTTCGCCCCCCTCTACGTATGACTGAGGTCCTCCATGCCCCCCTCGGCCCCCGCCCCGGTCGACGCCGTGCCGCCCCCGGCTCCCCAGCCCACCGGTGGCCTGGACCGTTTCTTCAAGATCTCCGAGCGGGGGTCGTCGGTCGCACGTGAGATCCGTGGCGGATTCGCCACCTTCTTCGCGATGGCGTACATCATCGTGCTGAACCCGATCATCCTGGGCAGCGCGAAGGACATGTACGGTCACCAGCTCGACGGTGGCCAGCTGGTCACGGCGACGGTGCTGGTCGCGGCGTTCTCCACGCTGCTGATGGGTGTCATCGGCAACGTGCCGATCGCGCTGGCGGCGGGCCTCGGTGTCAACACCGTCGTCGCCCTCCAGCTCGCCCCCCGGATGAGCTGGCCCGACGCGATGGGCATGGTCGTCCTCGCGGGCATCGTGGTCATGCTGCTGGTCGCGACCGGGCTGCGGGAACGCGTGATGAACGCCGTACCTACCTCGCTCCGCAAGGGCATCGCGATCGGTATCGGCCTCTTCATCCTGCTGATCGGGCTGGTCGACTCGGGCTTCGTCTCCCGTATCCCGGACCTCGCGCACACCACCGTCCCGCTCCAGCTCGGCAACGACGGCCACCTCAACGGCTGGCCGGTCCTGGTCTTCGTCCTCGGCGCGTTGCTCACCCTCGCGCTGATCGTCCGCAAGGTGCCGGGCGCGATCCTGATCTCCATCGTGGCGATGACGGTCGTCGCGCTGATCATCGACGCGATCGCGGACCTGCCGGGCGAGGCCTGGGGCCTGACGGTTCCGAAGTGGCCGGGCAATCCGGTCGCCTCCCCGGACTTCGGGCTGGTCGGCGACGTCAGCCTGTTCGGCGGCTTCCACAAGGTCGGCGTGCTGACCGGAATCCTGTTCGTCTTCACCGTGCTGCTGTCGTGCTTCTTCGACGCGATGGGCACCATCCTCGGCGTCGGCGACGAGGCCAAGCTGATGGACAAGGACGGCAACTTCCCCGGCATCAACAGGGTGCTGCTCGTCGACGGCATCGCGGTCGCCGCGGGCGGTGCGAGCTCCGCCTCGGCGGGCACCTGCTTCGTGGAGTCCACGGCGGGTGTCGGCGAGGGGGCCCGCACCGGCTTCGCGAGCATCGTCACGGGTCTGCTGTTCACGGCGTCGCTGTTCCTCACACCGCTGGCGACCATGGTCCCCTCGCAGGCAGCCACTCCGGCCCTGCTGGCGGTGGGCTTCCTGATCATCGCCGGCTCGGTGCGGGACATCGACTGGAGCGACTACACGCTCGCGATGCCGGCGTTCCTCGCCATGGTGATGATGCCGTTCACGTACTCGATCACCAACGGAATCGGTATCGGCTTCATCGCGTTCTGCGTGCTGCGGCTGGCCGCCGGGCGCGGGCGCTCGGTGCCGGTGGCCATGTATGCGGTCTCGGCGGTCTTCGTCTTCTACTACGCGATGCCGGCGCTCGGCCTCACGTGATACCTCGGGGGCGGGTGCGCGTCCGGGCGGGTCAGGTGACCTCCTCGGCCGCGACCTCCTGTGCCCCGTAGAACTTCTCCGTCTCGTCGACGGCCGCCTGGAAGCGCTCGTCGAAGTCGTCGCGAATGAGCGTCCGGACCACATAGTCCTGGACGCTCATTCCGCGTCTGGCGGCGTGCTGCTTGAGCCGGTCGAGCAGCTCACCGTCTATCCGCAGGCTGAGCACTGTCGATCCCATGGCATGCAGGGTTACGTCCCCCGGGCCCGACGCGCGTGACTTTCCGGAACTGACTCACTCGTTTGGGTGATCGATTGGTGATTCGGCTCTCGCGCGTGTACCACCGAGTGGTCTTTAGGGTAGGTAATGAGTTAAGCTAACAAACATGCCTGACCTGATCCACGACAGCGACAGTGCCGCCGCCGTGAGCTCCCTTCGTTCCGCCGTCATGCTGCTCGGCCGACGCCTCAAGCACCAGCGCGTCGACGAGTCGCTGAGCCCCACAGAGATGTCGGTGCTCGGCACACTCGCCCGTTGCGGTTCGGCCACCCCCGGTGAGCTGGCCCGCAAGGAGCATGTGCAGCCGCCGTCGATGACCCGCATCGTCGCGCTGCTGGAAGCGAAGGGACTTGTCAGACTGGAACCGCACCCCGATGACCGTCGTCAGAAGATGGTCAGCCAGACCGAGCAGGCCGAGGCCATGCTCGCCGAGAGCCGCAACAAGCGGAACGCCTGGCTGACCACCCTCGCCGAAGGCCTGGACGAGGACGAGTGGGAGACGCTGCGCAACGCGGCGCCCGTGCTGGAGAAGCTCGCCCACCTGTAGCGGAGCGGGCCGCGCCGGACCACAGCCGGCGCACCGCCCCACCGCCGCAATCCCCGTCAGTCAGCACCCTGTCCACGCCCGAGGAGGCGAACCCTTTTGAGTACGGGATCCGGAGCAGACTCCGCCCCCGCACCGACTTCCACCCACGAGAGCAAGCCCGGCGGGACCTTCTCGTCGCTGAAGATCCGTAACTACCGCCTGTTCGCAACCGGCGCCGTGATCTCCAACACCGGTACCTGGATGTCCCGCATCACGCAGGACTGGCTCGTTCTGAGCCTCACCGGGTCCGCCGCCGCCGTCGGCATCACCACGGCACTCCAGTTTCTTCCCATGCTGCTCTTCGGCCTCTACGGCGGCGTCATCGCCGACCGGCTGCCGAAGCGCAAGCTGCTGCTCTTCAGCCAGGCCGCGCTCGGCCTGTGCGGTGTCGCGCTCGCCGTGCTCACGCTCTCCGGCGTGGTCCAGGTGTGGCACGTCTACCTGATCGCCTTCCTGCTCGGCATGGTCACGGTCGTGGACAACCCGGCCCGCCAGTCGTTCGTCTCCGAGATGGTCGGCCCCGCCCAGCTGCGGAACGCGGTCAGTCTGAACTCGGCGAACTTCCAGTCCGCCCGGCTCATCGGTCCCGCCGTCGCGGGTGTGCTGATCACCTCGGTCGGCAGCGGCTGGGCCTTCATGTTCAACGGACTGTCGTTCCTCGCGCCGCTCGTCGGCCTGATGATGATGCGCACGAGTGAGCTGCACAAGGCCGTCGTCGTGCCGCGGGCCAAGGGCCAGCTGCGCGAGGGGCTGCGCTACGTCTCCGGCCGTCCGGAGCTGATCTGGCCGATCGTCCTCGTCGGCTTCGTCGGCACGTTCGGCTTCAACTTCCCGATCTGGCTGACGGCCTTCGCGGACGAGGTCTTCCACGGCGGCGCCGGGATGTACTCGTTCTTCAACATCCTGATGGCGGCCGGTTCCCTCGTCGGCGCCCTGCTCGCCGCCCGCCGCCGCTCCTCGCGGCTGCGGATGCTGGTGGCCGCGGGAACGGCGTTCGGTGTGCTGGAGGTCATCGCCTCCGTCTCGCCGTCCGTCTGGCTGTTCTCCATCCTGCTGGTCCCGATCGGCATGATCGGTCTCACGACCAACATCAGCGCGAACACCAGTGTCCAGATGGCGGCCGACCCGGCCATGCGCGGCCGGGTGATGAGCCTGTACATGATGGTCTTCGCCGGCGGTACGCCGGTGGGTGCCCCGATCGTGGGCTGGATCAGCGACGCGTACGGCGTCCGGACCGGTATGGCGGTCGGCGGTGCGTTCTCGCTGGTGGCCGCGCTCGGCGTCGGCTTCATGCTGGCCCGCGTCGGCGGACTGCGCCTCAAGGTCGACCTGAGACCCGGGCGCCCGCACGTACGGTTCGTCCCGCGCGAGCAGCTGGCCACCGCGGCCTGAGAGCCTCCGGCACCATGCGCCACGGCCCCGACCGGGTAACCCCGGTGCGGGGCCGTGCGGGCCTGGCCACCGGGACGCCGGGCCGGGCGGTTACGCTCGTCGGGTGGACCCCAAGACCCGAAACCGCATTATGGCGGCCGTGCTCGTGCTCATGTTCGTCGTCGTCGCAGCGGCGGCCGCCCTCGGCTGATGAGCCCGATGAGCTGATGAGCCGGTGAGGGCGGCCGCGCAGACGCCGGTTCCTACCAGGCGAAGTTCTCCGGCGACGGGCCCGGACCCGGGAAGATGTCGTCCAGTGCCGTCAGCACCTCGTCCGACAGCTCCAGCTCCACCGCGCGCAGCGCGGAGTCGAGCTGTTCGCGGGTGCGCGGGCCGGAGATCGGGCCCGTGACGCCGGGCCGGGTCAGCAGCCAGGCCAGGCCGGCCTCGCCGGGCTCCAGCCCGTGCTTCTCCAGCAGGTCCTCGTACGCCTGGACCTGCGCCCGCACCTTCGGGTCGGCGAGCGCCTCGCCGGAGCGGCCCGAGGTGGACCGGGCGCCGCCGCCCTCGCGCTCCTTGCGGAGCGCGCCGCCGAGCAGCCCGCCGTGCAGCGGCGACCACGGGATGACACCGAGGCCGTACTCCTGGGCGGCCGGGATGACCTCCATCTCGGCCCCCCGCTCCATCAGGTTGTAGATGCACTGCTCACTGACCAGCCCGTAGCTGCCGCGCTGCCTGGCGACCTCGTTGGCCTGGGCGATCTTGTAACCCGCGAAGTTGGACGATCCGGCGTAGAGGATCTTGCCCTGCTGGATCAGTACGTCGATGGCCTGCCAGATCTCCTCGACCGGGGTGGACCGGTCGACGTGATGGAACTGGTACAGGTCGATGTGGTCGGTCTGCAGCCGCTTCAGGCTGGCGTCCACCGCCCTGCGGATGTTGAGCGCGGAGAGCTTGTCGTGGTTGGGCCATGCCTCGCCGTCGGCGGCCATGTTGCCGTAGACCTTGGTGGCGAGGACGACCTTGTCGCGGCGGTCGCCGCCCTGGGCGAACCAGGTGCCGAGGATCTCCTCGGTACGGCCCTTGTTCTCGCCCCAGCCGTAGACGTTCGCGGTGTCGAAGAAGTTGACACCCGCGTCCAGTGCGGCGTCCATGAGCGCGTGGCTGTCGCTCTCGTTGGTCTGGGGGCCGAAGTTCATCGTCCCCAGTACGAGGCGGCTGACTTTGAGTCCGGTGCGTCCGAGCTGCGTGTACTTCATGTGCTCAAGCCAACGCCTTGGAGTCCGCTCGAAGCAAGGGCGGATTTCCGTCCGGCGCGGCCGGGCCCTGCCAGGCGGCCCTACCCGCGCGCGAACCGGTCCAGCGCCGCCAGTACCGCCCGGCTGGTCGCCGCACCGCCCAGATGGCCCGCGTCGTCGATCACGGTCAGCTCCGCGTCCGGCCACGCCTTCGTCAGCTCCCACGCGGTGATCAGCGGTCCGCCCATGTCGAGCCGTCCGTGCACCAGGACGCCCGGGATCCCGGTCAGCCGGCCGGCGTCCCGGATCAGCTGTCCCTCCTCCAGCCAGGCGCCGTGGGAGAAGTAGTGCGCGCAGATCCGCACCAGTGCCTGCTGTGCCCGGCCGGGCCGGCCGCTGTACGGGGGCGGGCCGGTGTACGCCTCCTGGGAGAGCACCGCGTCCTCCCAGGCGCACCAGCCGGCCGTCGCCCGCGCCCGCACCCCCGGGTCGGGGCTCCCGGTCCGCCGGGCGTAGGCGGCGAGGACGTCCGGTGTCGCGTCGCTCGCGGCCTCCGGGACCCCGGCCCGGAACAGCTCCCAGGCCTCGGGGAAGAACGTCCCGGCGCCCCGGTACAGCCAGTCGATCTCGGAGCGGCGGGTCGTGGTGACGGCCGGGATCACGATCTCGCTGACCCGCTCCGGGTACTGCTCCGCGTACGCGAGGATCAGCGTCGATCCCCAGGAGCCGCCGTACAGCAGCCAGTTGTCGATGCCCAGCCGGACGCGCAGCAGCTCCATGTCGGCGATCAGCCGGTCCGTCGTGTTGAACCGCAGGTCCGTGGCCGGATCGCTCGCGTGCGGGGTGGAGCGGCCACAGCCCCGCTGGTCGAAGAGGATCACGCGGTAGCGGTCCGGGTCGAAGTACTGCCGGGGCCGTTCGGTGCATCCCGAGCCCGGTCCGCCGTGCACGACGACGGCGGGTTTGCCGGCCGGGTTGCCGCAGGCCTCCCAGTACACGAGGTTGCCGTCGCCGACGTCGAGCATGCCCTGCTCGTACGGTTCGACGGGCGGGTACTTCTCGTCGGGGCGGCGCTCCACGGCAGATGGCTCCCTCGGCTCGGCGGCGTGCGAAGGGAACAGCGTAGGCGCAGCTGGTGGCTCGGCCCGGTGGTGCGGTCCGGCGGCTCAGCCCCTGACGGCCACGTGGTACGCGGACACCCACAACACCACGGCGGAGCCGAGGCCCACCACGGCCCGCACGCTCTCGTTCGACAGGCCGGCCGCGATCAGCACGAACCCGACGACAGCGACGACGCTCAGCGCCACGGCCGTTCCCTTGTACTGCCACTGGTCGTAGAAGCGCGCGAGCGGGAAGAAGTGCAGGCCCACCACCAGCGCGATGGCGGCCGGGATGAACCCGGGGTGGCCCGAGGCGTTGGACGCCGCGATCACCGCGAAGACGGCGGCCACCTCCACGACGTTCACGATGCCGACCGCCCGCGCCCAGTTCTCCGGCAGGTTCACCATGCGGGGGGAAGGGGCCGCGCCCTTGCGGTAGGCGAGCACGATCGCCACCGCGGTCAGCGGTACGGCGATGATCTCGACGGGCAGGGCCGCGCCCGGTGACGCGAGGCCGGAGGCGCCGGCGAAGGCCCAGACCACGGCGAACACCGACAGGACGAGGGTGCCCCTGCGGCGCAGATTCCGAGTGAGGGCGACGCACTCGGCATCCCCGGCCGAAGGTATGGACGGCGTCGATGACGCAGCAGAGGTCATGGGCGGAGGGTACAGCGATCATCCGGTCGCTCCGGCTGTTCCACGCACATGAGTTGGGCCGCAGCGTGCTCCCGGCCCGGGAACCGGACGCCCGGGGGCCTGCTGCGTCATCCGGTCCTGGAACCGGCCGCCCGGCCGGCCTGCTGCGTCACCCGGTCCGCAGCGCCCGGCGGCGTAGCCTGGGAGCTGTGAACGCCACTCCCGAGGTACTCGCCGTACTCGACGACCTGCTCGCCACCGCGGCCCCCGACGACCGGGGCGCGCTCTGGCAACTGGACCGGCAGGGACGGGAGCTGGACGCCAACCTGGTGCGTCTGCCGCCGGGCGCGGAGGTCGGTGAGCATCAGGAGGACGTACTGGACGTGTTCCTCGTCGTCCTCTCGGGCAGCGGCCGGCTCACCCCGGCGGGCGGCGGCGCCCCGCTCTCGCTGACCCCGACCACGATCACCTGGCTGCCCCGCACCTCCCGCCGTTCGCTGGCCGCGGGCCCGGAGGGCCTCGCCTACCTCACGGTCCACCGCCGCCGCCCCGGTCTCACGATCAAACCCGCGGTGCCCGCGCAGGAGGGCGGCGAGGCCCCGTGCTCGCTGGACCGGGTCTGCCCGGAGTGCGGCCGCATGTCCCAGGAGCCGGCGCCGAAGTACTGCGGCGAGTGCGGAGAGCGGTTCCCGGAGCGCTGAGGGCCCGCCGTCACCGGGGGACGCAGTCGAGGACCACATGGCCGAGCGGGGTCGTGTGCACACCGGCGATGTGCGGCCCGGCGGCGGATGCCAGGTCCGTGTAGTCGTCGAGGCCGCGCTCCCGGCCGCCCGCGAGGTCGATCAGGGTGGCCCGCAGATCCGGGTGGGCTTCGAGCAGCTCCACGAGGAAGGCGCCGGTTCCGCCGCCGACATCGGCCACCTGCCGGGCCGTCGACCCGTCGTACCCTCCCGCCGCGTCCGTCACGAACGCGTCGGCGGACGACATGACCGCGTCGAAGGAGGCGGCCATCTCCGGATGCGCAGCCAGATACGGCCAGAACGGCTTGCCGAAGACCGTCTCCCAGGCGGGCTCCCCGGTGCGGACGGTGTGCAGCAGCCCGGTGAACGCCAGGTCCATCGTGCCGCCGAACCCGTCGAGGTCGAGCCCGAGCCGCAGCCCGGCCGGATGCCCGGAACGCAGCAGCTCCGCGGCCGCGTTGACGTCGAAGCGTCCCGGCTCCGGTTCGGTGAAGACGCCGTGGCACACCAGGTGCCGCAGCATCCGGCCGAGGGCGTCCTGATCGGCTGCCGACTGCCGGGCGAGGTCGTCGATCCGGCCGGAGCCGTCCGCGATCAGATCGGCGAGCCGCAGTGTGGCGGCCGCCCGCAGGGCCATGGGCGTGACCAGGTCCATCAGTGGCGCGAGGGTCCGCCAGGCGCGTACCACCTCGTCGCCCTCGTTCTCCGGGGCCGCCTCTGCCACGATCGTCTCCCGTCGTCGGGCGGGCCCGGCTGCGCTGCCCGCATCAGACCGGACGGCGGCCCGCCGCTCCAGGAAGCGGGCCGCGGGGCGGCGGTCCCGGCCGCCGTCCGGACCCGAGGGCGATCGTCGCCGGACAGCCCCCTGGGGAACCCTGATGGGGGTGGCCCCACCCGTGTCCGGGTGCCCGCGCCATGCCGCCGCGAGCGTGCAACGAGGAGGATCCAGGCATGACTTCACCGCGAAACAAGACCCGCGTGACGGCCGGTGCGGCCCTTCTGTGCAGCGCCGCACTGCTCGCCCCGGCCGGCGCGGCCGACGCCCACAGCCGGCCGGCCCAGGACGGAGACGTCGTCTCCGTGGAGCAGGTGGCCGAACTGACGGCGGCCGAGGTGTCCGGACAGCTCACGGGCCGGATCGACTCCGCCCAGGTCCGATACGGCGTGACGGCCTATCGCGTCGTGTACCGCACCACCAACAGCTCGGGCGCTCCCACCACCGCGAGCCAGCTCGTCACCCTGCCGAGAAGCACGGCGCACCGTCTCACGACGGTCTCCTGGCTGCACGGCACCACCGTCTACCGCAAGGACGTCGCCTCCGAGGATCCGGCGTCCGACGACCGGCTCGCCGCACTGCTCTTCGCGGCGACCGGGCGGGCCGTCTCGGCCCCCGACTATGTGGGCCTCGGCGAGGGTGAGGGATTCCACCCCTACGGCGACCCGCGCGCCACGGTGGCGGCCTCCGTCGACGGGCTGCGCGCGGCCAGGACGCTGACTCACCGCAAGGGCCGGGAGCTGGAGCGGAAGGTACAGGTCAGCGGCTTCTCGCAGGGCGGCCCCGCGACCATGCTGGTGGGCCGGGCACTGCAGGAGGAGGGTGCCGACCGCTACTTCCGGCTGGGCGCGCTCGCCCCGGTGAGCGGCCCCTTCGACCTCTCCGCCTTCGAGACCGCCGCGGCCGACGACAGGATCGAGAAGTCCGGCCTCTACCTCGCGTACTTCGTCACGGCCTGGAACAAGGCCTACGGCCTGTACGGCTCGCCCGCCGAGGCGTTCCGCGACCCCTTCTACAAGACTGTGGAGGGACTGTTCGACGGCAACCACACCACCGACGATCTCGTCGGCGAACTGCCCTCGCACTCCGCGGACCTGTTCACCGAGGACTTCCTGGACAAGATCCGCCACCCGAGCGGTGTGCTCAAGGACAGACTGCGCCCGATGAACCACACCTGCGACTGGCGGCCGGGCGTCCCGGTGGACATCTTCCACGGCAGGGGGGACAAGGACGTCGACTTCTCCCACGCCGGATACTGCGCGGACCAGCTGACCAGGAACGGCGCCGCCTCCCGGGTGACGGATGTCGGCGACTACGACCACACCGGATCGGTGCGGCAGGCGCTGCCGAGGGTCATCAGGTTCTTCGACGAGTCGGCGAGGAACGGCTGAGGCGGGTCACCGCGCCGGTCCCAGGAGCCCGGGGAGAACGTCGGCCGGTCTCACCATCCGCACCGCACAGGCGAAGGCCGCACGGGCCGCTGTGAAACTGATCAGGCCCGCAGCTCGTCCTGGAGGGCAGGACCGAGCGGACGGGAAGACATGGTGGAGCGGGTGGACAGCGGTGGGACGCCGATGGCGGACGAGGAGGTGTCCTGGCTCTCGCTCCGGGCGCGGGGGCGGGTGCTCGCTCTGCTCGCGGTGCTGACGGGTGTCCTGCTGGCCCTCCACCGGCAGGTGCCCAACTCCTTCGGGCACCTGGGGAGTCTGCTGGAGGCGTTCCTGCCCTGGCTCGGCGTGGTGATCGTCCTGCTGCTCGTCCTGGCCCTGCTGCGCCGCTCCGGCACCGCCCTGCTGGCGTTGCTGATGCCGGTCGCCGTCTGGACGTACCTCTTCGGCGGGCTGCTCGCGCCCGGGGCGGGCGGTGCGCACGACCTGGTGGTGGTGCAGCACAACGTCAGTGACGAGAACAGCGATCCGGCGGGTACGGCCCGCGCCCTGGCCGGCGCCGGACCCGATCTCATCGCGCTGGAGGAACTGGTGCCGGCCGCGCTGCCGGTGTACGAGAAGACCCTCGCCCCGCAGTTCCCGTTCCACGAGGTCCGGGGCACCGTCGGGCTCTGGTCGAAGCACCCGCTCTCCGGTACCCGGCTGGTGGACATCAGGCCCGAGGGGATCGCGGAGGGCTGGAGCCGTGGGCTCCGCACGGTGGCCCACACCCCGGACGGTGATGTCGCGGCGTATGTCGCGCACCTGCCCTCGGTCCGCATCGGTACGGGCGGGCTCGCCTCGTCGCTGCGGGACGAGAGCGCCGTTCTGCTGGGCCGGTCCGTCGCCGCCGAGAAGACCGAAAGGGTGATCCTGATGGGCGACCTCAACGGCACGGCCGAGGACCGCGGTCTGTCCCCGCTGACCTCGCGGCTGAACGTCGCGGAGCGGGGCTTCGCCCTCAGCTTCCCGAAGGCCTTCCCCCTGGCCAGGATCGATCAGGTCATGGTCCGCTCGGGCACGGTGAACGACATCCGCACCCTGTCGTCCACCGGAAGCGACCATCTGCCGGTGGCCGCCCGGATCAGTCTGGACTGACGGGCCCGGCCGGGTGCGGGGGCGGGCCGCCGCGGGCCCGGGCGTCAGCGGGTCCCTGCGCAGTACCCGGGGTGGTCAGCCGCGCAGGGCGGCCAGATCCTCCTCGCCGAGGTCGAGATCGCCCGCCGCGAGGTTCTCCTCCAGGTGGGCGAGGGTGCCGGTGCCGGGAATCGCCAGCGCCACCGGTGACAGCGCCAGCAGGGCGGCGAGCGCGACCTGCGGGGTGGTCGCGCCCACGCGTGCGGCGACCTTGCCCAGCCGTTCGGTGTCGAGCGGCTGCCCGCCCCCGCCGAGCGGGAAGAACGGCACGTACGCGATGCCCTCCTCCTCGCACACCGACAGCAGCCCGCTCTCGTCGATCTGGTGGTTCTGCACCGCCGTGACGGGTGCGACCGCCTGCGCCTCGGCGAACTGGGCGGCGTCGACATTGCTGACGCCCAGGTGCCGGATCAGCCCCTCCGCACGCAGTTCGGCCAGCACGGCGAACCGCTCGGCGATCGACTCGCCGCCCGCCCCGCGCATCCCGCCCACCCGCAGGTAGACCAGGTCGAGCCGGTCAAGTCCCAGATCGCGCAGATCCGTCTCGACCAGTCCGCGCAGCTGGTCGGGCGTGGCCTGCCCGCTCGGCATGCCGTCAGGACCACGCAGCGGCCCGACCTTCGTCGCGATCACCAGGTCGTCGCGGTAAGGGGTCAGCGCCTTGCGGATCAGCTCGTTGGCCCGGACGTCGCCCCTCTCGTAGAAGCCGGCCGTGTCGATGTGGTTCACACCCAGCTCCACGGCGCGCCGCAGCACCGCGATCCCGGTCTCGGGCGCTCGGACCGGGCCGTCGAAGGTGCCCACAGGGAGGCGCATCGCGCCGAAGCCGAGCCGGTTGATGGTCAGGTCTCCGCCGAGGGAGAACGTCTTGTTCGTCATGTGTCCCATGGTGTTCGGCAGGGCCGGGAACAGCGAGCGCGCGACAGCTTGCTGCCACACTGGTGGGATGCGGAACGAACAGGTCTTCACCGTCCGGGGGGACAAGGAACTGATCGCGCGTGCCGGTCATCTCTTCGAGTCCACGCAGTCGGAGTTCGTGTGCGCGGCCCGTGATCTCAAGACCTGGTCGCAGCCGGAGGCCAGGGCCGCCATCGGCGCCCGGATGCGGGCTGTCGACCCGGCCGCCTTCTCCACGCGCAAGCTGCTCAGCCCGGTCGCCCTCACCGAGGAGGAGGACCGCACGCACCTGAGGCAGGTGCAGAGCCAGGGCGCTCTCGTACGGATCAGCGGCTCGCTGCTGCCGCACGAGACGATCATCATCGACCGCCGGGTGATGATCCTGGCCGGCCGGGACTCCCCGGCCGGTCGCGAATACACCGTGACGACGTCGCCGAACCTGGTCGACGGCATCCACTCGATGTTCGAGGCGATCTGGGACGCCGCTCTCGACCTCGACACCTACCTCCGCAGCAACGTCCCCCACCTCGACGCAGGCGGCCGCCTGATCCTTGAGGCCCTCGGCTCCGGTCTCACCGACGCATCGGCGTCCCAGCGGCTCGGTATCTCCCTGCGCACCTACCGGCGTCGGGTGGCCGAGCTGATGGCCGGCCTGGAGGCCAACTCCCGCTTCCAGGCGGGGCTGCGGGCCGGCGAGCTGGGGCTGCCCGGCTAAGGGCCGCCCCCGCCCGCCGCGCGCTCCGCGCCCGGGCCGAGGCTCAGCCGGTGGTCAGGTTGTGGCGGAGCAGGGGGAGCAGACGGTCCCAGTGGCGCTTCAGGCCCTCGGAGCTGTAGGCGTCCGTGTCGGACATGGTGAAGCCGTGGACGGTGCCCGGGTAGACCTCGGTCGTGTAGCCGACGCCCGCGGCGTCGAGAGCCCGGTCGAACTCGGCGAGGGCCTCGGCCGTCATGTCGCCCTCGGCGAGGCCGACATGGACCTCCGCGGTGAGTTCGGAGAGCAGCCGGTGCGGGCTGTCGGGCGCGTCGGTGACCAGGAAGCCGGGGTGGAATCCGGCGACGGCCGCCACCCGTCCCGGGTTGGCCGCTGCGGTACGCATCGCCAGGGCGGCGCCGACGCAGTAGCCGATCACGCCGGCCGGTCCGGCATCCGTCTCGGGCTGGGCGGCGAGGAAACCGAGGTAGGCGTCGGCGTCGCGCAGGATGCGGTCGGGGGTGTGCGCGTGGATCAGCGGCATCAGCTCGCCGATGATCGCGGCGCGGGTCTCTCCCTCGATGTGCGCGGGGAGTTCGGCCACCGGTGCCGGGCCGTGCCGGTAGAAGATGTTGGGCACGAGCACGTAGTACCCGTGCCCGGCCAGCTCACGGGCCCTCGCCTCCAGCTCCGGCCGCACGCCGAAGGCATCCGGGTACAGCAGCACTCCCGGGTGCCGTTCGCCGTCGTCGGGGAAGGCGGCGAAGGCATCGGCCCGGCCGTCCGGGGTGGGAAGGGTCAGTGTCTTGGTGGGCATGAACTCTCCTGTGGTGGCTGATGCATCGAACCGGTGGTGAACGCTACGGAGGCGGAGCGCGCGCGGTGGCGCGGGAGCCCGGCCGTCCCGGTACCCGCTGTCCGGTGACGCCATAGGGAGTCCCTATATCTCCTGCTGCAATTTCGTCTTTGCCTCTCATTCTTTTCCGAACGTACTGTGAAACACGGCTCGGCGAGGCGCTCACATGAATTCCTTTTCTGCCGGGCGGACAATGACGTGATCGAGAGGATCAGTGGCATGACCACGAACGGAAACGGATCGGGAACGCAGGATCTCGCAGGAAAGCGGGCACTGGTCACGGGCGGCACCCGTGGGATCGGGGCGGCCATCGTGCGCCAGCTCCTGGACGCGGGCGCCGAGGTGCTCACGACCGCCAGGTCGGCGGCCGGCACCGTGCCGGACGGGGCGTCCTTCGTCCAGGCCGACGTACGGACACCGGCCGGGGCGCAGGCGCTCGCCGCAGCCGCGCAGGAGCGGCTCGGCGGAGTGGACATCCTGGTCCACAACGCGGGCGGGGCGACCCCGCACGCGGGCGTCCTGGACATCTCCGACGAGGAGTGGCAGGACGCGCTCGACCTGAACTTCCTTGCGGCGGTACGGCTGGACGCACTGCTCACCCCGGGGATGCGGGAGCGGGGTTCGGGGGCGATCGTGCACGTGTCGTCGGCCGCGGTCCTCACCCCGGTGGGAACGTTCCTGCACTACGTGGCGGCCAAGGCGGCGCTGGAGACGTACGGCAAGGGACTGGCCCTGGAGCTGGCCCCGTTCGGGATCCGGGTGAACACCGTGTCTCCCGGCAGGACCACCACTCCCGGCGGCGAGCGGACGCGGGAGCAGTGGGCGGAGGTGTCCGCGAGCACGGGCGGCGCGCCGGCCCAGACCAACGCCGACGACACCACGCCGCTGGGGCGCGACGGACGGCCCGAGGACATCGCCGACGCGGTGCTGTTCCTCCTGTCCGACCGGGCGAGCTGGCTGACGGCGAGCAACCTCATCGTGGACGGCGGTGAATTCCCCAGGGGGTGACGCCGATGGAATTCCCGAATTCGAATTCCGGAGAAATGCGTGTCCGAATTCCAAGGAGCGGAACTCGGGTTCAGGATGCCGCCGAGAAGGCAACGGGTTCGGACCAGCTCTCCTGGCGGAGAAGGTCGAGCAGGGCCGTCTCCGCCGGGCCCGGGGCATGCCGGAGCACGGCGATGACGGGCTGGGGCACGACCGGGGACACCGGGCGCGCGAGGTGCGCGTGGTCGTGCGGTACCGCGGACGCCGGCACGAGCGTCACCCCGAGACCGAGGGCGGCCCACCGCACGGCCGTCGCCGTCTGGGAGACGCGGGCGGCCGTGGTCGGGGTCAGGTCATTGCTCCGCAGCACGTTCACCAGCACGCCGTCGAGCGCGCTGTCGCGGTCGAACCTCACCCACGGCTCCCCCTCCAGCTCGCGCAGCTCGACCCGGTCCGCGGCGAGCAGCCGGTGACCGGCGCCCAGCACGACGACGAACTCCTCGTCGCCGAGATGGTGGGCGTCGGCCGGGCTCCGCTCGCAGGCCGCCATCAGGGCGAGGTCCAGCACACCCCGGCGGCACAGCCGCTCCAGCTCGGCGGAGCTCGGCTCCTCGAAGACGGTGACCTCCAGCCGGGGGAAGCGGCGCCGCAGCGCGCCGAGCGAGCCCGGCAGCTGCCTCGCGCCGAAGCCCATCTGCGCCGCGACCACCAGCTCGCCCGCCACATCATCGGCACCGGCCTGCGCCGTCGCCCTCGCCCGGCGCGAGGCCGTCACCGCGACCTCCGCCTCCCGTAGGAACGCGCGGCCCACCACGGTGGGCACGAGACCGGTCGGTGTGCGGGCGAACAACTGCACGCCGAGCTCCCGCTCCAGGCCGCGGATCTGCTGGGACACCGAGGGCTGAGCCACGCGCAGCAGCTCCGCCGCCGCCGTCACCGAGCCCTCCTCGGCAACGGCCAGGGCGTACTCGTACTGGCGAAGGCTCACAGGCTCCCGCTCCCTCCCGGGGACGGACGCGGTCCGCCCCGTTGTCATCGCTGCAGTCAGGAGTACAACGCGGCAGGCTGCGCGTTTACTCCAACGCTCCACACGGGCCCGCGGGCGCGCCCTCTAGCATGGACGGCGACGGCAGCGGGTTCTCGCTGTTCATCCGCAACTCAGGGGGAGCTTGCGCATGACACCACTCGGTCGGCTGGGCATGGGACCGCAGCAGCGGTTGAAGCGGGCGGTGAATCGCCTGAGGACGGCCTTCGACGCCTCGCCGCCGTTGACCGGGAAGGAGTCGGAGCGGGCAGCCCGCGACTACGGTGCCGCGCTGCGCCTGGCCGTCGAGCAGGAACCACCCCTGGCCGCCCACCTGTTGCGCGACTACGACTCCCGCATACCGTCCGACCACTACCCGTTGGCCTTCGGGCCCAAGGACGCGACGTGGCTGGCCGGTCTGGCCGAGCGGGACGACCGCCATGTGCTGACCGTCGCGTTCGAGCTGGGCGTCCGGCTGCGGCTCGACGAGGTCCGGAGCCGGGCGCGCGACCGCATGGCCGATCTGCTCGGCCGTGAGCGCGATGCCGACCGGCTCGTCTCGTACCTGCAACGCTGCAAGGACGTCGGGCTTCTCGACGCGGACACGGTGACCCGCGCGGTGCGGGGACATCTGGTGAACGTGGCGTTGAGCCGGGACACCCAGCTGTGGTCCGCGTTCTTCGACCAGCTGCCCGAGGCGCTGCTGCCCGAGCTGTGCGAGGTGCACTGCTTCCTCGGGCGTGGGGCGGACGCGGTCCGGCTCGCCGACACCAACGCGCTGCGCAGGCAGGCCCTGGACTGCTGTGCCCGTTCGCCCAGGCTCGATGACGTACGGGCCGGTCTCGGGCTGGCACACGGCCGGGCGGACACCGAGGCGGCGCAGAGGCTGGAGGAGCGCGCCGGTGATCTGCTCTTCGACGCGGGGGAATTCACGCAGGCGCTGACGTCCTTCGAGGCGGCGGGGCGGCCGGACCGGGCGAGCGAGTGCCTTGAGCGGCTCGGCCGGATCCACGATGCGCTGGACGCATGCCCGGCGGACCGGGCCGAGCGCGTGGGGCGGCTGGTCGGGCTGTGCCGCCCGGAGGTCGACGCGCTGGTCGAGCAGGGGGAGTTCACCGAAGCGGCCCGCACAGCAAAGGAGCTGACCGGCCATCTGGACCGGGCGGCACTGGACTCGGCGGAGCTGACCGCGACGCGGGCCGCTGTCGCGGCCGAGGGCAGGCAGCACTTCCGTTCGCTGCTCGCCCGGGCCGAGGCGCCGTCGGAACAGCAGGCGGTCCTCGCCCGGTGGAGCCGGTTCGAGGAGGAGTCGGGTGAACCGGCCCAGGCGGCCCGGCGTGCCGCGGAAGGCGGCGACCGCTACCGGGCCCACCGCCTCTACCGCAGTGCGGGGCGCTTCGGGGAGGCCGACCTCGTACTCAGGCACGACGAGACGCCCGAGGGACTCACGGCCCGCGCCGAAGCACGCGAGTCCGGAGGCGATCTGCTCGGCGCCGCACGCCTGTACGCGGACGCCGGGGAACAGGAGCCGGCGCTCGATCTGTTCATGCGGGCCGGCGCGTACGGCATGGCCGCCGACTCCCTGCTGCGATGGCACGGCGACCGGGCCATGGACGATCCACGGCTGGCCGAGTGCCTGCTCCGCTCCGGCCGCTTCGAGGAACTCGTCCGGCTGTACGCGCAAGCCGTCGAGAGCGGAGACCGGCGTGACGGGCTCGCCGACGAACTGCACGGTCTCCGGCACAACCCCGCTCTGCCGCCCTCGCTGGCACCCGGGATCGACCGCGCCCTGGACGCGCTCGACGGAACTGTGCGACGGCGCTTCGAGGAGCGGGCCCAGGCCTGGGTGGCGCAGGCCCGTGCCGAGACCGACCGACGGTACGCCGGGATCTGGGGGCTCGACCTCGGCACGACCACCTGCGCGGCCGCCGTCTACGACACCGAGGCCGGCAAGCTCGTGCTGTGCCCCTGGAAGGGCCGGACGCACTTCGCCTCGACGCTGAGCCTCGACCGGCAGGGCAACGAGCTGGTCGGCCTGGCCGACGAGGAGATCCTCGCGGACTGGGTGGTCGGCCACATCAGCGCCTCCAAGCGCGCCATGGGCACGCGGACCGTGTACCGGATCCGGGACCGCTCCTACCGCCCGGAGGAGGTGGCGGCCCGGCTGATCCGCCACGCACGCGGGCTCGTCGAGGGCTATCTCGCCACCCGCGTACGCGAACGGGTCGGCGAGCTGGCCCAGGCCGAGCTGGGCAGAGTGCGCGAGGACTGGCTGTCGTGGGCCGAGCGCCATCACGACCTGAGGCTGGACCGCCCGAGGGTCGTCCTGACCATTCCCGCCTACTTCCTCAACAACCAGAAGCACGCCACCCGCGACGCATGCCGGATCGCCGGGGTGGACGTGGTCCGGCTGATCCACGAACCGACCGCGGCCTGCATCACCGCCACACGCGAGCGGCGGCTCTCCGGCCGTGTGTGTGTCGTCGACCTCGGTGCGGGGACTCTCGACGCCTGCGTCGTCGAGGTGGAGGACAACGTCCACGACGTACATCAGGTGCTGGGGGACACGCACTACGGCGGCAAGGACTTCGATGCCTCCGTCAGCCGCGCCCTGGCCGAACGCCTGAAGCGACAAGGCATCGACGTACCGGAGAAGGGCGTGGCGCGCCGCCGCCTCGAAGTCGCCGCCGAGTACCTCAAGATCGGCCTGTCGTCGCAGGAGCACACCGACTACGCGCTGCACAGTTTCATCGAGGGCAAGGACGTGAACCTCGAACTCGGCCGCGCCGAACTGGCGGACATCCTCGAACAACCGCTCCGCACCCTGCGCCGGACCTGTGCCGAGTTCAAGGAGTCGCTCGACTCGCAGCCCGCGCACCTGGTGCTGGTGGGCGGACCGATGCTGTCGCCTTTGGTACGGGAGACGGTCGAGGAGGTCTTCGGCCGCAAGCGGACGGTGGTCGCGGATCCGCGCACCGCGGTGGCCTGCGGCGCCGCGCTCCAGGGCGCGGTCCTCGACGGCAGCCTGCGGGATCTCCTGCTGCTCGACGTCACCCCACTGCCCCTGGGCATCAGCGTCCTCGACGAGGAGCAGCAGCAGGTCCTGTCGACACTCATCCAGCGGAACATGACCATCCCCACAGTGGGCCGCGACGTGTTCACCACCACCAGGGACAACCAGTCCGCGGTGCGCATCGAGGTGTTCAACGGGCAACTCGACGCGAAATCACGGATCGGGCAGATCCTGCTGGAGGGCATCCCGCCGGCACCGGCGGGCGTCCCGAAGATCGAGGTGCAGTTCTCCATCGACGCGAGCTGCGTCCTGGAGGTGACCGCGCGGGACCAGGGCACCGGGCAGTCGAAGTCCATCCGGGTGACCGACAGCACGCTGCTGTCCCCGAACGAGGTCGACGACATGACCCACCGCCATGAGCTCCAGGCCGAGCTGGCGGACCTGCGCAAGCGACTGCGGTCCATGGCCGACGAGGCGGAGGCCGGCGACGGCGAGGTGGCGTGGCGGGAGCTGCGGCAGCGCCTCAGCGCCTACCGCCCCTCGCAGGCACCCACGGACCCGGAGACCCAGCGGATGCTCGGCGAGATCTTCAACGAGGCCAACGACAGGGAAGTCGAGCTGCTGCTCACCGAGGAGCCGCTGCGCGACCTCGCCGCCAAGGCACGCGAGTATCTGAACCGGACCATGGGGCCGGCAGGGGCGGAGCCCGGCAGCACACCGGACCAAGACCTGGCCGAGGCACGGCACTTGGCGGCCGAACTGGGCGGGCTCCTGGACCGGCTCCGTCCCCAGCTGGCGAGACTGACCGCGTGGAACGCGCTGCTGGTCCGACTGGCCACGGCCGAGCCGGATCCGCTGCGCCGCTTCCGAACCGCGCACGACTCGGGCGAATACGCACGCGCACTCGCGGCACTGAGCGGACTGAGCGCCCCGCTGGAGTCACCCGAAGACCTCCGCCGCCAGTTGCGCAGCCTGGCGGAGGTCGGTGACGCCGACGGCTACCGCGACGCACTGGCCGCGCACGCCGGCCGGCTGGGGGCGGTGCTGCTGGATCCGGAGCGCCCGGACCTCTTCCTGGAACGGTTCCGGTCCGCGCTCGTGACCGTCACCGGGCAGGCGGCCGGCAGCGGATTCCTGATCTCGGACCGGCTGGTCGTCACCAACCGGCACCTGCTCCCGGACGACGGGCGGGCGGAGGCCGGTGTGGAGGTCCGCGTGGAGGGCATGGGCACGCGAGCAGTGGAGCGGGTGTTCCTGCCGGACTCGCGCAGGAGCGATGTCGCGGTGCTGCGGCTGGCCGACCCGGTCGCCCCGGAGACGGCGGTACCACTGCGTCTCGGGCACGCGAAGCTCCTGGGCATCGGGGACCGGGTCTGGGCCGCCGGACCGCCCCCGCGTGACCTGCTGCACGGTGTCGTGGACAGGTTCGAGTCGTTTCCCGAGCAGGACCTGCGGCTGTTCAGGACGGGACTGCGGCTGCCGCCCCGGTGCAGCGGCGGACCGCTGCTGAACGACCTCGGCGAGGCAGTCGGCATCCTCACGATCGGCGAGGGCGGCGCCACCGGCGACGGACTCTTCGCGCTGACCGCCGACGCCCTCGCGCCCCTGCTGGACAGCGCCGGGTTCGACGGGGTGTGATCGCGGCCTGACGGAGCGTCTCCCCGGCCTCAGGCTCCGGCCTGAAGGCGGAGGCCCGCCAGAGTCAGCTCCAGTGCGGCGAGGAACTGCTCCTTGTCGTCGTGCCCGTCGAACTCGTCGACGATGTCGTGCACGAACGGAAAGTCCTCGGCGTCGAGCGCCCGCCACGCCTCGGCGTAGCGACCGAGGAACTCGTGCTGGGTCACGAGGCCGTCGAGTACCTCCTGGGGCGGCTCCTGCCCCAGGTCGGCGGCGCTGCCGACCACGACGCCCACGACCGCCGAGACGGCGTGGAACCGCTGCCGCGGCGTGAGGTCGAGCCGGAGTGTCTGCTGTCCCAGCTCCTCGTACAGGCGCAGCGAGTTGCCTTGGATGCCGATGTTCTGCATGAAGTTCGCACCCAGCCACGGCCGGTCCACGATCGCGTCGAACAGCGTGACCGCCATCCCGCGCAGGTCATCGATCGGGTCGCCGCTGTTCTTCTGCCGTTCGACAGCCGTCAGCACCCCGCCGAGCACGTGGTCGACGGCGCGGTCGAGCAGGTCGTCCTTGCCCGAGACGTACCAGTAGATGCTGCCGACGCCCGTGCCGAGCCGGGCGGCGAGGGCGCGGAGGGTCAGCGCCGGCGCGCCTGCCTCGTCGAGCAGGGCCACGGCCGCATTGAGGACGGCCTCGATGGAGTGCGAGGCGCGTTGGCGCCCTCGGGAAGGACGCTCGGCGGGTCGCGGGCCTGTCATGGTCCACATCCAATCACAACTTGCATCATTATCGAACTACGTTCTATGGTCGAACCTCGTTCTATTGTAGAACGTCGTTCGATAGTCGGCGGCGTTCCGAGAGGAGGCCGCCATGACCACCACCACCGCCCCCGAACCCACCGCGTCGCGCACCTATCCGTCCCTGCGCGCGGCATGGATACCCCTGGCCGCGCTCTGCCTGGCCTTCTTCGTCGAGATGGTCGACAACACGCTGCTCTCGATCGCGCTGCCCACGATCGGCCGGGACCTCGGCAGCGGCACGACCGCGTTGCAGTGGGTCACCGGCGCGTACTCGCTGACCTTCGGCGGCCTGCTGCTGACGGCAGGCTCGATGGCCGACCGGCTCGGGCGCCGACGCGTGCTGCTGGTAGGCCTGGCGGCGTTCGGCCTGCTGAGCCTGGGCGTCGCCGCGGTCTCCACCACCGGAGAGCTCATCACCCTGCGGGCCGGCCTCGGCATCGCCGCCGCGGCGATGGCCCCCATCACGAATTCGCTGGTCTTCCGGCTGTTCGACGACAAGGCGCTGCGGATGCGCGCCATGACCCTGATGATCACCGTGGGCATGTCCGGCTTCATCCTCGGCCCGCTGCTGGGCGGCACCGCCCTGGCCCATGTGCAGTGGCAGTGGCTCCTGCTCGTCAACGCCCCGATCGCCCTGATCGCCGCCATCGGCGTCCGTCTCGGCGTCCCGGCCGACCGGCCGCAGGACCTGACCCGCGACAGGCTCGACCTGCCCGGCGCCGCCCTGAGCGTCACCACCATCGGCCTCGCCTGCTACGCGATGACCAGCGGCGTCGAGCACGGCTGGCTCTCCGCGACCACCCTGGCATCGGTACTCGGCGCCGTCGCCGCAGGGATCGCGTTCGTATGGCACGAGCGCCGCAGCGCCTCGCCCATGCTGGACCTCCGCCTCTTCCGCAACGGCACCGTCCGCGGCGCCGCCATCGCGCAGATCGGCACGGCCATCGCGATGGCCGCCGTGATGTTCGGCCTGATCCTCCACTTCCAGTACGCCTACGGGTGGAGCCCCGTGCGGGCCGGCCTGGCGAACCTGCCGCTCATCGTGACCATGATCGCCGCAACCCCCCTCTCCGAGTGGCTCGCGGCGAAGTTCGGCCACCGCATCGCCTGCCTGGTCGGTGCGGCCTGCCTGGCCGGCTCACTGGCCGGACTGTCCTGGGGCGTCGACCACGGGTACGGCGTCATCGCGCTCTGCATGGTCGTGATGACCATCGGGCTGCGCACCGTCATGACGATCTGTGCCATCGCGCTCGTCGACGCGATGCCGGGCAACCGCACGTCGATCGGCACGGCTCTGAACGACACCGCCCAGGAGGTCGGCAGCAGTATCGGCACCGCCGTGGTCGGCACCCTGATCGCCGCGCTGGTCACCACGCAGCTGCCCGCAGGCACCTGGAGCGACTCCCTGGTGGCGTCGTTCTTCCACGGCGAGCGGATCACCTACGCCGTGCTGGCGGTCATCGTCGGCCTGATCTCGGCGGGCGGTGCGCTCACGCTCACCAACTCCCACTCCACGGAAGAGGCAGCCGACTGAGCGGCTCGCTCCGGGCATCACGCTCGTCGATGCGGGCCCGCCGGGCCACTGGCGGGATCTGCAACGCGAGCGGCTCCGGCTACATCGGCTTCGTCGGAGTCCCTGACGTCCGCTGCCCCGCCAAAGTTCTACCCGTCGTCTGCTGAGCGTGTCGTCTCCGGCTTCATGAGCCACCTGACCCCAATGATGGCTGCGGTGGTGATCAGGATGATCACCACGCCAATCGCGACTTTCGATCCGGAATCCATCGTTCCGTACATGTGAACTCCTCTGATTCGGATTAAGTGATGGCTCGTCAATCTCGGTATCCTGAGCCGGGGTTCGCGTAAGAATAAGGTTGTCTCCGCATGTCGCACGCCGCATGCATTGGGGTACCCCAACAACCTGGCGAGGTGCTGTGGCTGTCGTTGCGAGTCCGTCAGGTGTTACGGGGCAGCCGGTTACTCTTCGATGGTTTCGTTCTCGCCAACGCGAACCGTCAGGATGTCTCCGGGCTGGCACTCCAGCGCTTCGCAAATGCGTGTGAGCGTGCTGAAGCGAATGGCTTTGGCTCGGCCGTTCTTGAGGACGGAGAGGTTGACGTTGGTGACGCCTACTTGGGCAGCAAGATCGGCCAGGGTCATTCCACGCCTCTGGAGAAGTCGGTCGAGGTGGACGACAACGGCGTGGCCCTCGCTGCCCTCCGAGGCCATCAGACGAGACCTTCCAGGTCTTCTCGCATCTTGGAGCCGGAGCGGGTGATTCGGGCGAAGGTGAGGATGCCGAGGCCTGTAAGCACGGCCAGGTACGGAGGGTTCCAGACTTCGAGCCAGGAGACGCCGGTGAGATGGGCGTCCTGAGCCAGTGTTGCCAGCAGTGCGGTCTGCGCGATGGCGGCAATGACCTGTGCCACGACGCTGCCGACGAGCAGCCACCACCCCAGCAATCGCAGTCCCGCTGCCGTCTGCGGCGTGTGCACTCCCTCACGGGTGGCGCTGCGCAGCAGACGGTTGAGGAGGAAGAGCCCGCCGACAGACAGGATGAGTGACGCCAGGGAGCGGATGCCGACGAGGATGTGCTGCGTGTTTGTGGCGTTCTCTGCGCAGTAGCGCGGCACGGACCCGGCGGTGGCGCCCGGTTCAGGAACGAAGCCCCGTGCTGCTGACGAGCTGTTGGAGGTCCAGTCGGTGACGCAGATGTTGCCGTTGCCCCAGCCGTGGACCGTGGAAAGAATGAACGCGGCGATGAGGAGCGCCATGAGTAGGCGCAGGGCCACTGATGACACGGTGGAAATTGGTTCGAGCAGCTTCCGGTCCTGTGTCACAGCATCCACCCCGCCATATCGATTAACGATGTTATCGACAAACGATACATGACCTTGGCCTGCGAGGGAACCCTCCCTGTTCGCGCTGCCGGAGGTGGTGTGGGACGCGTGAATGCCGCCCGCACCACCCCCGACCTGAACGCGTGGTGCGGGTCTACTTCAGGTAGCCGCCCACGAAGCCGCGATAGTCACCCCACACGCGCTCGCGCGCCGACCAGGAGCCGAGGCCGCCGGTCCACGTTGCCGTCCAGACGGTCTCCGACTGGGCGTTGTCAGCGGGCGGAGAGGAGATCCACTCCTTGACTGCGCTGTTGGAGAACGAGGCGGCCGGCACGTAGTTGTAGTGAGTGGCGCTGCCCGGGTAGACCTTGGTCGTGTCCTTGCCCTTGACCTGGTAGTTCGTGCGAACGCTGACCTTGGTGACCTTGACGCCGAACACGGTGTCGTAGACGGTGTATGAGGCCCACATGTCCTTGGCGGCTGCGGCGGTCGCGAGCCCCTGGGGGCCGCTCTCGCTCACCCGCTCGATCACGACGTCGCCCCCGGCGCGAACGGTTCGCGCCGAGGCCGATGTCGGCGCCTCGCTGGCTGCCTCGGCGAATGCCTTGGTGGTCTCGGGATCGCCTATCAGGTCGAGGAAGCGGCTCTGATCGTCGGTCGAGAGAGCCTTGAACTGCTCGGCCGTCTCCCCTGCGCCGGTGTCCCCAGCTGCTGCCTTGCCATCCAGATAGGCGATGTAGGCGGCCGAGGATGCCGTGGCCGACGAGGGATCCGACGGCGCGGCACTGGCGGTACCGGGCAGCGCTGTGAGGGCCAGTGCCGAGAGGCCCAGGCTCAATGCCGCCACAGAACCCCTGCGAATCGTTGAACGCATAACGCTTATTCTCCCTATGTTGCGGTCGATTCCGAGATACGGAAATCGGGCAAAAGGAAGTGGCATGCGCGCCCCGTAGGTACGCGCAAACCCCCCGTCCCCCTGCTAGCGGTGCCGGTTGAATCCTTCAACCGTGCCCCGCATGCCGAAACAATGCGCCCTTCGTGTGCGCATGGTCAAAGGATGTTCACTAAGTTGAGCTTTTTTGAGACTGAGGAGCGGCAAATCCAGCAAAGCGGACGTGAATCGAGGGTAATTATCTTTTTGGAATGAGGGATTCCGTGAATATGGCGTCCGGCGGGCCAGCCGCGTTGAGTCCCTTTCACGGCCTCGGCTTGTGCATCGACTGCGCCGTGCCTACGGGCGGCAGCCAGCGCGCGCGGAGCCGGGGAGCGCGGGTGAGCGGCACGGCAGCCGTGCGAAGGGATCGGCAGCAAGGTGCCGTTGAGAATCGTGACAGTCAGTCGGCGCCCGGTCCGCAGGCGCTCTGAACGACACCGCCCAGGAGGTCGGCAGCAGTATCGGCACCGCCGTGGTCGGCACCCTGATCGCCGCGCTGGTCACCACGCAGCTGCCCGCAGGCACCTGGAGCGACTCCCTGGTGGCGTCGTTCTTCCACGGCGAGCGGATCACCTACGCCGTGCTGGCGGTCATCGTCGGCCTGATCTCGGCGGGCGGTGCGCTCACACTCACCAACTCCCACTCCACGGAAGAGGCAGCCGACTGAGCGGCTCCGGTGCGGTGCGCCGCTGACGCCCGGGCGCGAGACCTCCGACCGGACCGGACCGGGCCGGTCAGCCCGCCTCGGGTACGATCGCCCGAATCCGGGTTCGGCTTCCGCCGTTGGACGGCGCAGGCCGCCCGCTGCGAGGGCATGGGAGCCCGGGGCCAGGCCCACGGTGACGGCACTCGACAGCAACTGCGGAGTCTTCGTCGGCGCGGCCGTATCCGATCATCAGGGGGAGAGACCGTGCACCAGCCCGGCACACCGGACGACCTGGCCGAGCCCGAGCGCATGTGGGGGCACGCGGTTGCCCTGGCTCTCGCGTCCGCGGCCGGCCTGGACGGAAACGAGTACCACGTGGACGAGCACGGTGTGCTCTGCGAGACCGCCGGCGGCAGCTACTGGTGGCGCCTGCGCAGGTGCTCCGAAGGCCGCACCGTCCTCTACGGGCAGGACAGCGACGGCAGCCGCACGCACCTGGGCAAGACCCCCTTCCCCTACTTCGAGACGGCGCCCGACTGGCTCCCGTACGACGCGCTGAACGCACTCGCCGAAACCCGCGAACTGGGTTTCGTCTACTGGTGCGACACCAGCGGCTGGAGCCGCGCCCCCTACCCGCCGGGTCTGGTCGACGACGGCCTCTTCTGCGTCACCATGCTGGTCGCCGAGCGGGAGTACGGAGAGGAGATGGAGGAGTACGAGGAGCCGCTTGTGCTCCTGGACCGCGTACGCCGCCGCACGGTCGACGAGGACCTGATCGACGTTCTCCTCGACGCCGCGGACGAGGCCGGCGCCACGAGCGACCGCGCCACCCGCCGCGCGACGACGCTGTGCTACGCCGAACTGGCGGGCGTCGTCGGCGAGCCCTGACCCGCGGAGATCGCGGCGTTCGTCCGGGCGGTCTCCGACTGGGCGTTGTCAGCGGGGCGACGTGGTCGCGTGACGCGTTCACTTCCGGGCGGGGAAGGCCTCGTCGAGGGTGGGGACCGAGAGGTGGTCGGTCGTCAGGGCGTCCAGGACGTCGTCGAGGCGTAGGTAGCGCCCCTGCTGGACTGCCGGTGTGACCTTGCCGATCTTGCCGGCTTCCCGGAGGCGGAAGACGGTCCACGGCCGCGGGTAGGCGGTGTCCAGGGGTTCGCCCTTGCGCTTGATCTGACGCGTCTGCGCGGACGCGGCCCGTGTGCCGTCGATCTCCTGGTTGACCGTCTCCACCGCATCGACGCCGAAGACCAGGCCCGTGCCGCCCGGCCGGTACATCACGAGCATCTTGGGGCGGGCAAGCCCGACGTGCTTGCTGTCCAACGGGCATACGTACGCGTTGTGTTCGGCGAGATCGTCCATGGCCTGCTTGCTCGCGGGCACGATCACCGCATGCTCCTGGAGGGACCGGAACCAGCCGAGTGCGGCCTCTTCCTCCCAGATGAACTTGTTGCGGTTGCGGGCCACCGGATCGGCGGCCAGGCCTCTGGACGCCATGAGTTCGATACTGCGTGGCGGGCGCCCGACCAGGGCGCCGAAGTCGGCTCGGGTGATGACTTCGGGCAGGTCCTCGAACCAGCTGCTCATCGGGCTACCGCCGTGTTCTTGAGGAAGGCCGTCCAGGCGGCGGGGGAGAGGGTGAGGGCTGGCACGGTGAGGTCCTTGGAGTCGCGGATGTGGATGGAGCGGGGGCGGGCGGCGACCTCGACGCAGTTGCCGCCCTCCGGCCCGCTGTAGCTGCTCTTGAACCACTTGAGGTGGGTGCTCATAGGCTCTCTGCTGTTTGTTCAATCAGTTTCTGTGATTCTTCCGGCCCGAGAGCCTGGGTCCGCAGAATGCCATATCGGGCGAACAGGCGGCCCAGATGAGGCTGTTCACTGATAAGGAAGCTCTGGGTGTGGACCTCCAGGTACGCCGGCCTCCGCCGGTCATCGGTCTCCAGCAGGACGAAGGACCCGCTGAGCCCTCCGTGTGTCTCCCGCTGAGGTGGCATGACCTGCATGTGTACGTGGCGCAGCCGACTGACCTCAAGAATGTGGTGGAGCTGCGCTCGGTGTACATCCCGCCCACCGATCGGGCGAGCGAGTGGGCCGAGCTCCAGGATGAAACTGATGTCAGGCAACGGCTTGCGGGTCAGCATGCGCTGTCGTGCGAGACGGCCCGCGACCAAGGCCTCGATCTCGTCATCATCAAGGGGCGGGCAGGCGCCGTTGAACACGGCACGTGCATGCTCTTCCGTCTGCAGCAGTCCAGGCACGAGGTGGGACTCGTACTCGTACCGGGCCCTGGCCGTCGCTTCCTCCTCGGCGAACGGGCCGAACCAGGAAGCCACGCGGCTGGACGTCAACTCCTTGGCTGCGGCGATCAGAGCACCGTCGGCACCGAGCGCGGCGTCGGCCTGCGGGGTGAAGTCCCCTTTCGGCGGGCGCTCCCCCCGCTCCACCATCGCCACCTGCGACTTGGAGAAGCCGATCCGCAGCCCTAAGCCCTCCTGGGAGAGCCCGGCCCGTTCACGGTAGTGCCGCAACAGCGCCCCGAACATCCCGGCATTACCGCCCCCGCCTTTACTGGTGTGCACAGCCCACCCCCCGAAGTGCACAGCCGTGCACAGATGCCTTGTGTCCCTGGTCACGGTACGTGTGGGCGCCGACTCTTTCCGTATGGAACCGAAAACTTCACCTGACCCGGTGCCCTCCTGGATCCCCGCGAGCGGGCACGCCCTGCGCCATGCCGGGATTTACTTCGACGCCGTACGGATCATCGGGCTGCTGGGTGAGCAAGTGGCCTACGAAGTCATGCAGTTCACCGACTTCCAGGCCGGGCCCATCGTCCGTTCCCGTATCGGTGAGCGGAGTATGTACTTTCTGCTGCCGCCCGGCAGCGCTCGCACGTACCGATGGCCCGTCGGGGCCGAGGCGTTGGTCCGGGAAGAGGCGGCGTTCGTCGGGGTGCCCGCGCTGTACGGGCTGACGTATCCGCTCGACTGGCGATCCCTGCCCACCGCCGAAGTCCCGTTCGTGGACGCGGGACTGCTGTTCGAGCTGGTGAACGGTGTGGTGGCGGACGGTACACGTGCTGTACGGTGATCGCGTTATTACGCTCCGTGCGCATCCGCGCATAGGGCGGCCCCCGGTGGTGCTACCAACACCGAGCCGAGGGCCTTCACCCTTCGATGGCAGAGGCCCACCGAGAATGCTTTTTCATGCTATCCCGCCGTCCTACGGCTATGTGAAGGCGTCCCACGCCGTCATCCGTCATCCGCGTCTCGGCAATGACGCGAAAGTCTTGATCACCTACGTGCAGGGGCTGCCCCCGGGGCGTGCCGACCAGGCGTTGAGTGACCACGCCAAGCGGATCGGGATCACCGGGCGCGCCTACCAGAGGGCCAAGGAGCAGCTCAAAAAAGACGGGTTCGTCTTCGAGTGGCGGCGCCAAGGGGACGGAGGGTTGTGGGTGACCGATCAGGTCGTCAGCAACGTCCCGCTCTCCGCCGATGAGGCCCGGCGGTTCCGGGACGCGAGAGCGGAATCACCGCAGGTGGGACCGAGTAGTCACTATCCGGCCGTCGGTCATCCGGGTACTCGGTCGGCCGGTGGTTACCTACCTACGGATGAAGAACGTGAGAAGAACTCATCCCACCCACCCTCCAAGGCGGCCGAAGAATTCGAAGCGGCCGGAGAGGTCGAAACGGCCGAAGCGACCGAGGCAGCCGAAGTGGCCGCCGAGGTCGTAGAAGTCGCCGAGCGGCAAGCTCCTGACGCGCGTCCCGATGCGGAACGCGATCCCGAAGTCGTCGAGGCCGAACACGTGTTGCTCTCGCTGCGGCACGCCAGCCCCCAACTGCACCTCGGTGTCCGCGAGGCCCGCAGTCTCGCCGAGGCCGCTGCCGACTGGCTGCGGCGCGGTGTGCAGGCCGCGGAGCTGCGGCTGGCGCTGGTCAGTGAGTTGCCGTCGAGCGGGGTGCGGTCGGCTGTCGGCTTCCTGCGGTACCGGCTGCTGCAGAAGCTGCCGGAGCCGGTGCAGTCGGTGGAGCCGGTGGAGAGGGCCGCTGAGCCCGCTCCCGTCGTGCCCGCGCCCCGGCCGCCCATCACCTGCGAGGGGCGGGGGTGGGAACACGTCTTCCGGCCGCAGGGTGACGAGACGGTGTGCCCGCCGTGCGTGCGGGAGGCTGCCGAAAGGGCGCACTGGATCAAGTGGCCCGCCCACGCCCCCGTTCAGGACGAGGACTTCGAGGCGGACGAACCGCTGCCCTGGCGGGAACGGGTCGCGGCGATCCTCGCGGAGGATGCGGGCGGCGGCGTCGGCTGAAACGCATGCGTACGGCCGTTCGCTGGTGTGGCGGTTCCACCGTCCGTGCGGTGGAGCGAGGAGAGTGGGCCCGGGGGGCCTGGACGGACTGAGGAGGACCGGTGAGGGACGCCATGGTTGACCGGTGGGACGGAGTTCGGGCGACGAGGGACCCGGTGCGGTGTCGTGAGCAACTGATGGCTGCCGGGCGCACCTTGTTCGCCGTGTACGGCTACGCACATACCTCGGTCGAGGATCTCTGCGCGGCAGCCCACCTGCACGTACGTGATTTCTACCGCGAGTTCCCCTCACGTGAGGCACTGCTCGTCGACCTGTACGACGAGGTGGCGATGGGCGGGATGCGTGCCGCGGAGATCGAGCTCTCGGCCGAGGGTATGGAGACCTGTTCGACGGAGGAGCGGGTCCGCAGGCTCTTCGACGCCTATGTGCGGGTGGTCACGAGGGACCCGCAGGCGGCGAGGGTGGCGTTCGTCGAGGTGCTCGGGGTGAGCAGGGCGATGGACGAGCACCTGGCGGCGTGGCGGTCGGTGTGGGTCGAGTTCCTGACCCGCGAGGCCGAGCGCGCGGCGGAGCGGGGTCATGGTGCCGACGGTGACCTCACGGTCGTCGTGCAGGTGCTGACGCACTCCGTGGACGAGCTCCTCGCCCATCACGGGCGCCGCCCGCGCCAGGTGCCGTCCGACTGGCTGACCAGCGAACTGACCCGGATGTCGCTCGCCATGATCGGGCCGGGTGCCCGCCCCGGGAGCGCAGCCTGACAAACCCGCTTGCCGGTCCGGCAAGCGGAGGCATCATGGAGTCATGGCATCGGATGAGGTCGGGGCGGAAGAGGGCGGTGGCGCGGCGGACGACGAGTTCTCGTCCGTCCTGACGGGCGTCGGGCCGCGACTGCGCGCGCTGCGGACCGAGCGCGGCACGACACTGGCCCAGCTGAGCGAGACCACCGGGATCTCGCTCAGCACGTTGTCCCGGCTGGAGTCCGGCGGCCGCAAGCCCACCCTGGAGCTGTTGCTCCCGCTGGCGAAGGCGTACGGGGTGCAGCTGGACGAGCTCGTCGGGGCGCCGGACACGGGTGACCCGAGGGTCACGTTCCGGCCGTTCAGCCGGCACGGCATGACGTTCGTACCGCTGACCCGGCACATCGGCGGGGTGAACGCGTACAAGCAGGTCATGCCGGGCCTGACGGGTCCGCCCGGGCCGGTCGAGCAGCGGGTGCACGAGGGCTACGAGTGGCTGTACGTGCTCTCGGGGCGGCTGCGGCTGGTGCTGGGTGAGCACGATCTCGTGCTGTCGTCCGGGGAGGTGGCCGAGTTCGACACACGTACACCGCACTGGTGGGGCAACGTCGGGCCGGAACCGGTGGAGTTCCTCAGCCTGTTCGGACCGCAGGGGGAGCGGATGCACGTACGGGCGAAGCCGACGGCGAAGCCGTGACGGCGGGCCGGTCAGGCGCCGGGACGTAAGCCCCGCCCAGCCCCCACGCCTGGTGCATCGCGTCGGCGAACGCCGCCGCGAGCCGGTGTTCGCCGGACGGACCGGGGTGTGTGCCGTCGTAGGTGTCCGTGTGGATGTCGTAGCCCGGCGGGTGCGAGGCCAGCAGGAGCGGGGACGTCGGTGCGTCGAGGTCGGCGACTGCCTTGGCGAGGAGCTCGTTGAAGCGGGCGCACTCGGCGGCGAAGGGGGCGTCGGACTCGGCCCGGATGTTCGGTATGACGGGCAGCAGCACGCACTTGATGTGCGGGTTCGCCGCGCGGGCCGCGGCCAGGAACGTGCGGGCGTTCAGGGCGGTCTGCCCGCTGTCCGTGTAGAAGCCGAGGTCTATCAGGCCCAGCGAGACGAGCAGGATGTCCGGGCGGTGCGCGGCGACCGTCTCCGCGATCACCGGGGCCATGTGCAGCCAGCCCTCGCCCCAGCCGGCCAGGTGCGTGCGGGCGGCAGAGGGGAAGTCCTCGGCTGCGTACACGGACGAGACCGGGGTGCCCGTGACCGGGTCGTGCAGCTCGGTGCGCGGGCCTACGATCGCGCACGGGCCGTCGAGGGCCGCTTCGAGGTGCTGCCACATGCGGTAGCGCCAGGTGAAGTCGCCGGCGCGTCCGATGGTCATGGAATCGCCGACGAACATGAAACGCATGGCGCCATCATGGCCGATCATGGCTCCGGCCTGCGACGTGACGATGGACACTTGTGCCATGCGTTCGTATCGACTGACTGCCCTCGGCGCCGCCGCGCTCCTGTCCCTCGCGGCGGCTGCGCCTGCCGTGGCCGATGACGGCGGGGCCGACCAGAGCTTCACGATCGAGGACCCGCGGATCACCGAGTCCAGCGGACTGGCCGCCAGCCGCGCCCACCCCGGGGTCTACTGGACGCACAACGACAGCGACGAGGGGCCGTACGTCTACGCCGTCGACTCCCGGACCGGGAAGACCGTCGCGACGATCACCATGAAGGGCGTCGGGGCGCCGCGCGACGTGGAGGCGATCTCGCTGGGGCCGGACGGGAATCTGTACGTCGGGGACATCGGTGACAACCTCGACGGCAGCTGGGACCACGTCTGGATCTACCGCTTCCCCGAGCCGAAGGAGCTGCGGAACGCGACGGTCCGGGCGACACAGTTCGACGTGAAGTACGCGGACGGCCCGCGCAACGCGGAGGCGCTGATGGTCCACCCGAAGACGGGACGCGTCTACATCGCCTCGAAGAAGGACGGCGGCAGCGGGCTCTACGAAGGTCCGGCGAAGCTGACGACGGGCGGGGACAACGTCTTCCGGCGGGTCGGTGAGGTGCCGTGGGTGACGGACGGGGCGTTCTCGCCGGACGGCACGGAGCTGGTGCTGCGCTCGTACTTCAGCGCGCGCGGCTACGCGTTCAAAAACGGCAGGCTGGGCAAGGACTACCCGGTCGAGTCCCCGCTGCTGGGGCAGGCCGAGTCGGTGACGTACACGGCGGACGGGTCGGCGCTGATGTACGGCTCCGAGGGCGAGCAGAGCGATGTGGTGCGGGTGGACCTGAAGAACGGCGGCGGTTCGGGCGGTTCCGGCGGGAAGTCTTCGTCGTCCGCCGGTGCGGGTGGGGGAGGGGGCGGGGACGGTGTGCCGGTGAAGGGCACCACGGCGACCGGGGTGGGTGTGCTGGTCGTGATCGGGCTGGTGCTGTTCCTGGGCAGGCGCCGCAAGAAGGCCTGAGTACTACGGTCCTGAGCCCTGCGCGTTCTGAGTTCTACGCGTCCTGAGTTCTACGTTTCGAGCGGGCGGACCTCGTAGTGCAGGGTCTTGTCGCGCTTGATCCGGTGCGCGAGCGGGACGAGTACGCCCTGCACGATCGGATGCTTGCGCGACATCATCCGGGCGGCGTGCGTGTTCTCCTTCGAGCCCGCCTGGAGGAGGCGTGCGTGCGCGGTGATCTGCGGGCCCGTCGGTCTGCCGCGCACCGTGCAGGGGCCGATCATCACCACGGGGTGGTTGCGCATCCGTTCCACCTTCCAGGCGGAGGAGAACGTACGGATGTAGGCGTGATCGCCTTCGACGGCGATGTTGACGGGGGTGTCGGCATGCGTTCCGTCCTGCCGCCGCGTGCTGAGGAGGACGGCGTACTGCTTCACGAAGGGCTTGAGCTGAGGAATCGTGTCCATACCATCCATGATCCGCAGGCCCGGCGCCCTGTCATCCCCGTGAGCGCTGCCGAACGGGCGTTTCACAGCCCCGCGACCGCGCACCGGGCCCCGGCGGAGGATCATCGGCCCATGACGACGAACGACGGGCCCGCGCCCTTTTCCACGGCCCGCCTGGATGCCCTGCCCCTGCGGGTGGCGTACGCCGACGAGATGGCGGCCGTACTCGCCGACCCGGCCCTGCACACCTTCACCGGTGGCGCCCCGCAGGACGCGGATGCCCTGCGCGCCCGCTACGAGCGGCAGACCGCCGGATCCCCGGAACCGGACGAGCGGTGGTGGAACTGGGTCCTCAGGGTGCGCGACGAGGACCGCCTCGCCGGCTATGTGCAGGCGACGGTGGACACGGCCGGTGCGCGGGCCGAGATCGCCTGGGTGATCGGGACCGGGTGGCAGGGCCGCGGCTACGCGAAGGAGGCGGCGGCGGGCCTGGTGGCGCACCTGCTGTCCGGGGACGGGGACGGCGGAGCCGTCGTCCGTACGGTCGTCGCCCACATCCACCCGGACCATGCCGCGTCCGCCGCGGTGGCCGCGTCGCTCGGGCTGGTGCGGACGGGGGAGTGGGAGGACGGGGAGGAGCGGTGGAGGCGGCGGAGCGAGCGGTGAGGGCTGTGTCCTCAATCGCCGGACGGGCTTGATTTCGGGCGGCCGGCGGCCAGCAGGTCCGCCACGTCGAGATGGACGTCGGCGCCGATCGACTCCGGAAGCGGCGCGTCCTGGCCGGGGGCGTACACCTCGTGGCGGTCGTACGTGCCGCCGATGGGCTCCGTCAGGACGTGGACCCGGCCGTGCTTGCGGTCGACGATCACGTAGACCGGGATCTTGGCGTCGGCGTACGCGGTGACCTTGTTGCGCAGGTCGTTCTTGTAGTTGCCGGAGGTGACCTCCAGCACGAGGCGGAACACGGCCGGGTCGTAGCAGTTGCTCTCGATCAGGTGCTCGTCGAGATCGGCGTCGACGACGGCCAGATCGGGGATGGCGTAGTCCTCGGGTCCGCCCGGCAGCCAGAGGCCGATGCCCTGGAGGACTTTCGACTCCTCGCCGTGCAGGCCTGCGGCGAGGAACGGGATCATGAGTGTGGTCAGCGCGTTCGCGTGCGGGCCGTCCGGGGGTGGGGCCACGGTGATGACGCCTCCGATGATCTCGACGCGGTATCCCGGAAGCCGTTCGGCGAGCTCGTTGGCTGTTTCGAGCAGCGGTTCCGGTTGACCGTCACAGAAGTGCTCGGCTGCTGCTGCAGACATTGCGGGCCTCCTGGAATGGCTGGTGTCGAGAGCATCATCGTAGGACGGCGCGGACGAATGCGGCGGGCGGGCGCCCTGTCACCCCGCGGGGTGAAGCAGAAACGGCCCTGCGCACACATGGGCGTGTGCGCAGGGCCGCTTCTCAGGTACGTGGGCGTTACAGCTTCTCGATCACGTAGTCGATGCACGCCGTCAGCGCCTGGACGTCCGACGGGTCGATCGCCGGGTACATCGCCACGCGCAGCTGGTTGCGGCCCAGCTTGCGGTACGGCTCCGTGTCGACGATGCCGTTGGCGCGCAGCACCTTGGCGACCGCGGCGGCGTCGATCTCGTCCGCGAAGTCGATCGTGCCGATGACCTGCGAGCGCTTGGCGGCGTCGGTGACGAACGGGGTGGCGTACTTGGACTCCTCGGCCCAGCCGTACAGGTGGCCGGAGGAGGCGGCCGTGCGGCCGGTGGTGAAGTCCAGGCCGCCCTGGGTGTTCATCCAGGTCAGCTGCTCGTTCATCAGGAACAGCGTGGAGAGCGCCGGGGTGTTGTACGTCTGGTTCTTGAGGGAGTTGTCGATCGCTGTGGGCAGCGAGAAGAACTCCGGTACGTGCCGGCCGGAGGCGGGGATGCGGGCCGCGCGCTCCAGGGCGGCGGGGGAGAAGATGCCGATCCAGAGGCCGCCGTCGGAGGCGAAGGACTTCTGCGGGGCGAAGTAGTAGACGTCCGTCTCGGCGATGTCGACCGGGAGGCCGCCCGCGCCGGAGGTGGCGTCCACCACGACGAGCGAGCCCGCGTCGGCGCCCGCGACGCGCTTGATGGGCGCGGCGACACCGGTCGAGGTCTCGTTGTGGGTGAAGGCGTAGACGTCGACGCCCGCCTCGGCCTTCGGGTCCGGGTGGGTGCCCGGGTCGGAGGCGATGACGGTCGGGTCGGCCAGCCACGGGGCGAGCTTGGCGGCCTTCGCGAACTTCGAGGAGAACTCACCGAAGTTCAGGTGCTGGGACTTCGACTCGATCAGACCGTGCGTCGCGATGTCCCAGAAGGCGGTGGAGCCGCCGTTGCCCAGGATCACCTCGTAGCCCTCGGGGAGGGAGAAGAGGTCGCGCACGCCGTCACGTACCGCGCCGACCAGGTTCTTCACCGGAGCCTGGCGGTGGGACGTACCGAGGAGCGACGTTCCGGTGGCGGCCAGCGCGTCGAGCGCCTCCGTCCGCACCTTGGAAGGACCGGCGCCGAAGCGCCCGTCGGCGGGCTTGATGTCAGCGGGAATCTGGATGTCGGCCACGAGTGGGAGCGTAGTCGGTTGGTGGGGTGGCCAGGCGTCCTGTCCGTCGGGTGAGACGCCGTCGCTCTCACCAAGGCCCGCCGCCGCATCGAGCAGCTCCGCCCTGCCGCGCGCCACCACCCCCGGCCGGCGTGGCAGTCACCTCACGGGCCAGCCCGGCGCCACCGCTGACCAAGTGCACATCACCGCGACCGGAGGACAGGTCACCGCCGCAGGAACACACCGCTCCACCTGATCACCGTGAGCGGCTGTTCACCCGTGGGACAGCGCCCCTCGCGCCCCGCCCCCGCGGAGCCCCTGGGAGCGGGGCGCACCCGCGCCTCATGGGATCGGTCGGCGGCCACCGGGTCAGGCAGCCAACGCACCGGTACGGACAGCGAACTCACGGAGTCCCTGCACCCGGGACGGCGCATACAGCAGGTCCGACGTCAGCGCGCGCAGGGCGGGACGGCGGACCTCCTGCGGCGCTTCTTGCTCGACGTGGCGCAGCGCAGCGAATGTCTTCGCCCCATCGCCCAGGGCGTGGTGCATCCGGGCAACGTCGGTCCACGCGCGGGCCCTGCGTTCCGGCGACACCATGTAGCCGATGTTCAGCCCGGCCGCGACCTTCAAGCCCTCGTCCGGGGTGCCCAGTACGTTGAGTGCACCGATGCGGTAGACGTCGACCTGAGCCCGGGTGGCCTCGACGGTGAACAGGCCCGCAACATCGGGAAGCCGCTCCACGTCCTCCTCCGCCTCATCGAGCAGGGCCAGTGCCGTAGACCGGTCGCCGCCTGTCGCTGCGGAGTACGCGGCAGTGAGGAGCAGTGTCGTCCGTACGGCCGCAGTGCGCTGTTCAGCGGCGTCCAGCTCCGCGGCCTCACGGGTCAGGAAGTGGACGGCCGCCGAGCATCGGCCGGAGCGGCGCATCGTGATCGCCAGGACCCGGGAAGCTTCGCCGACCGGAATCGGTGACCCGCTGTCCCGGGCCGCTGAGAGCGCCCGGTCAGCGGCGACCCAAGCAGCGTCGGAATGCTGCTTCGACGCCAGCTCGGCCGTCAGCACGTAGGCCCTGGCCAGGACAGCGGAGGCCTGCTGCCGTGCCTGCCCGGTGGCGACGTCACGAGTCGCCGCGGCCGTGGCCAGGAGACTGGGCAGCGCGCGGCCGAGATCGGTGTAGTGGGCGGCCCGGAACGCCTTGCGGGCCGCAGCCGTCCGGGCGGTCAGCATCGGCAACCCCGCCGGCTCGGCATCCGGCAGACGGAACAGAGCATCCTCCAGCCCGGCCGCCGGATCCCCAGGCGGCGTCGCGGCGGACGCCGTGCCCGTGCCCACGATGGCCGTCGCGGTGGTGGCAATCGCACCGGTCAGTAGTTTCCTGCGACGCACCGCATCCTCCTCGTCAGACGGGCCCACGACCGTCACCGTAGCGACTGACGCTTCGTCCGGGACAGCGGAACCGCCCATCCGCTCGGGTGGGATGCCCAGCACCTCGCACATGCGTAGCAGCGCGGAGGGCTCCGGTCTCAGCTTGTTGGCCTCGATTCGTGAGATCGCCGAGGCCGAGTAGCCGCATGTCGCACCTAACCGCATCTGCGTGATCCGCGCAGTCGCTCGGGCGCCGCGAATGATGGCTCCGATGTCGACGCGCTCGTGGGTCTGGCCCATAGGTACCTCCACCGACGGGACTAACGAACGTAGCGCCGGCGCCCGCCCGGCGACAGGGCGCACGGAGGCACACCGTGTGCGAGCCCCGCACAGCACGTGCGGATGAGCCCCCGACCCATCCCGCCCATGGCATCGGGGCCGGGATGGTGGCCTGGCAGACGGACGGCGAACCCAGCCGCCTCGCTGCTCGCACTCCCACCGGAGGCAACCCATGGACAAAGTGCTCGTCACAGGCGGAGCCGGCTTTATCGGCTCGCACTTCGTCAAGCGCATCCTGCAAGCCGACGACGTCGCCCAGGTGAGCGTCCTCGACGCGCTCACCTACGCAGGACACATCGAGAACCTCGGTGAGGCGTTCCTCGACCCGAGACTGACCTTCGTTCACGGCAACATCGTCGACGCAGACCTCATCGACCAACTGGTGCAGAGCCACACGGCGATCGTGCACTTCGCTGCCGAGTCCCACGTCGACCGCTCGTTCTTCACCGCAGGCACCTTCCTGACCACGAACGTGCTCGGCACCCAGACGCTCGCCGACGCCGCCATGCGCCACGACATCCAGAAGTTCGTGCACGTCTCCACGGACGAGGTGTACGGTCCGCTCCTCGAAGGCGCCGCGACGGAGGACGACCCGCTGCGCCCCACCGTCCCCTACGCCGCGTCGAAGGCGGCCAGCGACCTCGTGGCCCTGAGCTACCACCGCACCTACGGCGTCCCCGTGTGCGTGACCCGCTCCTCGAACAACTACGGGCCCTACCAGCACCCCGAGAAGATCATCCCGCTGTTCGTGACACGTCTCCTGCGTGGCAGGCCCGTCACCCTTCACGACCGTGGCCAGCACGTACGCAACTGGCTCCACGTCGAGGACAACTGCGCCGCGATCGAGCTCGTCCTGCGCGGCGGGACCCCGGGCGAGATCTACAACATCGGCGGCGGCACCGACTTGACCGGCCATGACCTCACCGGCGAACTGCTGCGCATCTGCGGCGCCGACTGGGACGCGGTCACCTCCGTCCCCGACCGGCGATGCAACGACCTGCGCTACGCCATGGACTGGACGAAGATCGCCGACCAGCTCGGCTACCAGCCCGCCCATGACTTCGGCACGGGGCTCGTCGAAACCGCGGACTGGTACCGGCAGAACCCGGACCGCTGGGCGCCGCTCTCCCGCAACCCGCAGGCCCCGATGCCCGCCCTCCACATCGCGGCCCCGAGCCCGGAGCGTGACCATGCCCTCTGACCAGTTGCCGCAGAGAGCGCTGCTCGTGCTCGGCGCGTCGGAGGAGCACATCCCGCTGTACCAGGAGGCTCGGCGTCGCGGTATGCCGACCATCGCGGTGGACATGCGCGCGGATGCTCCCGCGTTCCCGTTCGCCGACGCGGCTCTCCAGATCTCCACCCGGGATGCCGACGCCATTGCCGATGCCCTGGGCGACACCCGCCCCGCCGGGATCGTAGGCGGTGCGAGCGACGCCGCGCTGGCCACCTGGCACGCCCTGGGCGTGCTGTACGACGCCGCGTACGTGTACCCCGAAAGTGCATTCGCGGGTCTCGACAAGGCCGGCTTCCACGCGGCTGTCGCGTCCTGTGGCATCACCGACTACGGGTGGGCCGCGTCGAGTGATCCGGATGACGTCGTCGCAGAGGCGGCGGGGCTGCGCTTCCCGCTCGTGATCAAGCCGGTGGACGGGTCCGGAAGCAAGGGCGTCACCCTTGTCATCGGCCCTGACGAACTACCCACCGCCGTCGCCCGCGCCCGCGCCTGCTCCGCCTCTCAGACCGTAATCGCTGAGGAGTTCATCGAGGGACGGCAGCTGACCATTGACCTCTTCCTGCGGGGCGGCAGGTCGATGATGACCTGCGTCAAGGAGCAGGAGTTCGTCGCCGGGGGGTTCGTCGTCAGGCGGATCGGCACGGTGGAACTGTCGCCGGACGAGCATGACCACCTTGAGGCGAGTGCCGAACGGCTGTGTCGCGTGCTGGGCATTGTCGATGGGCCAGCGAACTTCGACCTCGTCCTCGGTGCAGACGGTCAGGGGCGGATCATTGAGGCCAACCCGCGTCTCAGCGGCGACAGCATCCCGCGACTGCACACCGCCGCCTACGGCGTGAACGTCGTGGGCGCGCTCGTCGCACTCGCGCTCGGCGAGCGGTTCGACGGTCACCTGGTGTCGACGCGTAATGAGCATGCGGCGGTGGAGCTGATCGGATCACCGCTTCTCACGGACGGCGAGCTGGTCGCCTGGGAAGGCGTCGCCCAAGCCCGCGAGGTCCCCGGAATTACCGACGTCGTGCTGTATGCCGAGCCGGGCGACCTTGTACGGCCGCATGATCAGTCCGGCCACAAGATCGGCATGTTCGTCGCTGCCGGGCCGTCGGCGGCGGACGTGTCCTCGGCTCTGGAGACGGCCGGCGCGCTTGTTCGACCGATCGTCCGTCCGATCGCGGTTGCGAAGGGGGAGTCATGATCAACTCGTTACGGCCGGATGCCCGGCGCAACGCCAGCCCCTACCTCTACGGCCAGGAGACTGCGGCAGTCGCCCAGGTCCTGGAGTCCGGGCAGTACGGACACACCGGCGTCACCGAGGAGTTCGAGCGAAGGGTCGCCGCGTTCCTCGGCGTCGACGACGCCGTGGCGGTCACCTCCGGCACTGCGGCTCTGCACTCCGCGCTGCTCGCCGCCAAGGTCGGCCCCGGCGACGAGGTGGTCGTCCCCTCACTAACTTTCTGCGCGACGGTCCAGTCGATCCTGGCCGTCGGCGCGACCCCACGGTTCATCGAGATCGACCCCTACACCCTGTGCGTGGACCACCAGCTCGTCCTGGAGGCGGTCACCGCGGCCACGGCCGCCGTCATCCCGGTCCTGTTCGGCGGCCGCGCCGTAGACCTCGGCCCCATCCACGGCGAACTGGAAGAGCGCGGAGTTGTCGTCGTTGAGGACGCAGCCCACGCCTTCGGGTCCTACAACGGCACCCGCCATGTCGGCGCGAACAGAGGAGCCCTGACCTGCTTCTCGTTCGGGCCGATCAAGAACCTCACCTGCGGCCAGGGCGGCATGGTCATCCCGCGCACGCCGGAGGAAGCCCAGACGGTCCGCCGGCTCCGGCTCCTCGGCGTCACCCAGTCCCAGACCGAACGCGCGAACGCGACCGACTACCAGGTCGAGGACTTCGGGCTGCGCTACCAGCTCTCAGGGATCAACGCAGCCATCGGCCTGGCCCAGCTCGACCACTTCGACACGACGATGGAGGCGCGGCGACGCCTGTGGTGCAACTACCGGGATGCCCTGAGCCCGCTGGAGGGTGTGGCCTTGGTCGACGTCGGCCCGCAGACGGCCGTACCGCACCTGTGCCAAGTCCGTGTCGGTCGGCGCGACCAGGTGTTCCAGGAGATGCGCTCCCGAGGGATCGGCGCCGGCGTCCACTATCCCCCCAACCACCTTCAGCCCGCGTTCGCTCCATGGCGCAGGCCACTGCCCATCACCGAGAAGACCGGGCAGGAAATCCTGAGCCTGCCCTTCCACCAGCACCTGACCGAAGCCGACATCACCCACGTCGTGGCCGTCCTCGGCAAGGCGATCGAGACAGCGACGGCCGCACCGCTCTGATCGAGACCGGCACAGCGCCGCACATCGGCCGCCGTCAGCCGGACGCGGCGGAAAGGATCACGTCCACGAGCCTGTCCGCCGCGTCCGGCCTTCCGTGCGCCCGCGCCCGCTCCGCCATCGCGTCCCGCCGGGCGGCGTCCGTGAGGAGCGGGCCCACCGCCTCGCACAGACTCGCCTCCGTCACCTCACCGAGCAGCGCAACAGCAGCACCGGCCTCCGCCAAGTGCCGCGCGTTGTGCGCCTGCTCGTTCCCGGCCGACGTCGCGAGCGGGACGAACACCGCCGGCTTGCCCAGGGCGGTCAGCTCGGCCAGCGTGCCGGCACCACTGCGTGAGATCACGACGTCGGCCAGCGCCAGCACGTCAGGAAGTTCGGCACCCACGAACCCTGCGAGGAAGTACCGGCCCGCCAACTCCGGGGGGAGCCCGGCTACGTGGCGCCGCAACTCCTCCACGTTCGCCGGCCCGCACTGGTGGATCACGTTGGCCCGTTCCAGCAGCCACGGCAGAGCGTCCCGGACGACGCCGTTGATCTGCTGTGAGCCCTGCGCCCCACCCGTGACGTACACGGTCGGCAGCCGCCGGTCGAAGGCCGTCAGCCCCAGGGTCTCCACCGCCTTGTCCGGGTGCCCCGACAACATCTCCTGGCGCACCGGGTTACCCGTCACGACCGCAGCACCCCGGACCGCCTCCGGCAGCAGCGCCACTGTCGACTCCGACGACACCGCGACCCTCGTCGCCGAGCCCGCCAGCTTCCGGTTCGCCAGCCCCAGGCGCACGGTCTGCTCGTGGAGCACGAGAGGGCGTCGGCACAGGCGTGCGCCCAGCCCGGCGGGGACGGCCACGTACCCGCCCGTGGCGAGCACCGCATCAGGCCGGAACTCGGCGATGATCTTCCGGGCCTGTGCCACGCCGAGCGGGACGCGCGCCATGTCACGGGCATTGGCCGGGCTCAGCATCTTCAGCGGGTTGCTGGAGCGCCGGATCTTGCCGGTGGCGACAGTGGTGAAGGCGATGCCCTCCGCCGGGGCCACCTTGGCTTCCAGGCCGTCAGGAGTCCCGATCCACAGCACATCGAGTGACCGGCCTTCACCGGCCAGCCGCTCCTTGAGCGCATGGATCGCGGTCAGGGCGGGATACGTATGGCCACCCGTACCTCCACCCGTGACGATCAAACGGAAGGCGCGAGGACTGGCGGAAGGACTGTTCATCCGGCGCACGCTACTGGCAACCCGCACCCACGTCCGCCGCTTCCGGCCGATCCGGGGAGACGCACCCGGACGCCGCAGCGCACGCCGGTGACAGTTCGACCCGCCCAGCCGACGTCACGCACCCCGACCCCGGCCGCCGTCATCGTGGCCACCCGCCGGACGGGCTTGGGGGCCTCCGGTCCCGGCCCCCGGGCTTGGGGCGCCGGTTCCGGGGCCGGCGTGGCGGGTCAGGTCAGTTCGACCGGGAGGTTGTACAGGTCGTTCTGGGTGACGATCGGCTTGTTGCGCAGCTCGGCGGCCGGGACCGCGAGGTCGAGATCGGGGAAGCGCTCGTAGAGCGCGGGGAGTGCCACCCCCGCCTCCAGGCGGGACAGCGCCGCGCCCGGGCAGACGTGCGGGCCGTGGCCGAAGGCGATGTGGCGGTTCGGGGAGCGGGTGACGTCGAACTCGCCGGCCGTCGGGCCGTACTGCGTCTCGTCCCGGCCCAGGGCGCCGAAGGACACGATCAGGGCCTCGCCCTTGGGGAGGACCTTGTCGCCGACCGCGACATCCTCCGTCGCGAAGCGGATCAGGACGTGCGAGGTCGGGGTCTTCCAGCGCAGGGTCTCCTCGATCACGCTGTCCCACGGGACCTCGCCGCCGAGTACCCGCTTGCGCTGCTCGGGGTGGGTCTGGAGGGCGACGACCGCGTTCACGATCAGGCTGATCGTGGTCTCGTGGCCGGCCGCGATGATCAGCTGGAGGGTGTTGACGATCTCCTCGTTGCTGAGGTGGTCGCCGTCCTCGGAGGCCGCGATCAGGGCGCTGGTCAGGTCGTCGCCCGGTTCGGCCCGCTTGGAGTCGACGATCTTCGTGAAGAGCGTGCCGAGGTCCGCCATCATCTGCGGGACCTCCTCCGGCGGCGTCTGCGTCGAGAAGAACTTCTCGAACAGCTCCTTGAGGCGGGGGTGGTCGGCGCCGTCGACACCCATCAGTTCGCTGATGACGTTCATCGGCAGCGGATAGGCGAACTCCGCCTTCAGGTCGACCTTCTCGCCCTTGGGCAGGGCGGCGAGGCGGTCCAGGCTCGCGGTCGTGAGCGCCTCGATGCCCGAGCGCAGCCGCTCGACGCGCTTCACGGTCAGGGCCTGCGCCACCAGCGTGCGCAGCCTGCGGTGGTCGGCGCCGTCGACGGTCAGCATCGAGCGGCCCGGGTTGGCGAGGCCGATCAGCGGCCAGTCCGGGGGTATCTCGCCGCGCTGCCAGGCGCCCCAGACGTTGATGTCCTTGACGACCCGGGCGTCCGTCAGCAGCTGCCGCGCCTCGGCGTGGTGCGTGACGGCGTAGCAGTGCACCCCGCCGGGCAGCTCCACCTCGGCGAGCGGGCCCGCGGCACGCAGGGCGGCGCTCTCGCCGTCGAGGTCGGCGACGAAGGGGTCGAGGGCGATCCGTGTCATTGCTGGCCTCCGGGGGCGGGTCCTGCGGCGGGCGTGGGAGTGAAGGCGACGGGCAGATCTGTCAGTCCCCGCAGCCAGGGGGACGGGCGGCGGGTGAGCTGTTCGGCGGGGACGTCGAGGTCGATGTCCGGGAGCCGGTCGAGCAGGACCTCGATGCCGGTACGGGCGATGACCTCGGCGGTCTCCTGGGCCGGGAAGGGACAGCGGTGCTCGCCGTGGCCGAAGGAGAGGAAGGCGTTGTTGCCGCCGGTCAGCGCGGAGCCGTCGGTGCGCACCTGCGGGTCGGCGTTGGCGGCGGCGATGCCCAGGAGCAGCAGGTCACCCGCCTGGATGTGACGGCCCCCGAGGTGGGTGTCGCGCGAGGCCCAGCGGCCGGCGACGTTCTGCGTCGGGGTGTCCTCCCACAGGACCTCGTTCATGGCCTCGGCGACACTGTGCCGGCCGCCGGAGAGCGAGGCGGCGAACCGGTCGTCGGTGAGCATGAGCCGCAGCGAGTTGCCCATCCAGTCCGCGGTCGGCTGGTGACCGGCGGCCATCATGACCATCAGGTCCTGGGCGACCTCCTCGTCCGTGAAGCCGCCGGGGTCGGCCAGCATCCGGGTGGCGACGTCCTCGCCGGGCTCGGTGTGCTTGTCGGCGAGCAGCTGGAACATCGAGGTGGCCAGGTGCTGCTGTCCGGCGAGCGCCCGCTCCCGGCCGTCGATCATGTCGTTGATCGAGCCGACGAGCGCGTCGCCGACCTCGTCGCTGAAGCCGTAGATCCGGGCCAGCACCCGGGCGGGCAGCAGCATCGCGTACTCGGCGATGATGTCCGTGCCGCCCTTCGAGCAGAACCGGTCGATCAGCTCGTCGGCGAACTCCTCCGCGTACCGCTTGAGCGCGAAGGGGTCGACTCCCTCCAGTGCGTCGCTGATCATCCGGGCGCGCTCGACGTGCCGGGCGCCGACCGTGTAGAGGATCGACGGCTGTTTGCGGCCGATCATGGGCAGCAGCGGCCAGTCGTCGGGGATGTGCTTCCACTGGCTCCACAGGTCGGAGTCGCGGCTGAACAGCACCGGGTCGCTGGTGACCTGGTGCAGTTCGCGGTAGCCGAGCACCAGCCAGGCCGGGACGTCGCCGTCCAGGACGACGGGTGCCACGGCACCGTGGTCCCGGCGCATCTCCCGGTACAGCTGGGTGGGTTCGGTCTGGAACCGTGGACCGGACAGTGGCGCGCGGCCGTGCGCCGGGCAGCCCGGGGGCGGTTCGGTGGGCTGGGTCACGGTGTGTGCTCCGGGGTCTTCTCCGGCGTGGTCTCCGGAAGGGCGGCGGCGGAGGAGGAGCCGGCCGTGCCCCGGGAGAGGGCGTAGAGGTGCTCCACCAGCGTGATCAGGACGTACTTGCTGGACGACCGGTCCCGGGCGTCGCACTCCACGAGCGGTACGTCCTCGGAGAGGGCGAGCGCCTCCCGGATCTGCTGCTCGGTGTGGAGCGGTCCGCCGAAGTCGTTGCACGCCACGATGAACGGCGTGCCGTGGTGCTCAAGCCGGTCGATCGCGTACCAGGAGTCGGCGAGGCGCCGGGTGTCGACGAGCACGACGGCGCCCAGGGTCCCGGAGAACAGCCGGTCCCACAGGAACCAGAACCGCTCCTGTCCGGGGGCGCCGAAGAGGTACAGCACCGAGCGTTCGTCGAGCGTGATCCGGCCGAAGTCGAAGGCGACGGTGGTGGACGTCTTGGAGTGCACCCCGTCGAGGTGGTCGACCGCCTCGCCCGCGCGGGTCATCGTCTCCTCCGTGTTGAGCGGACGGATCTCGCTCACGGATCGGACCATGGTGGTCTTGCCGACCCCGAAGCCGCCGACGACGACTATTTTCAGTCCGTTGTCGGCCGTGGCCTGCAGGGCGGCACGGTCAGAGGTTGCGGAGTCCAACGAGCACCTGTTCCAGGATGTCGGGGTCGGGGAGCCGGTCCGCGACGCGTGCGGTACGAGGGTGGCGGGCGCTGATCCGGCTGGTGTCGAGCAGGTCGCACAGCAGGATGCGCACGATGCTGACGGGCAGGTTCAGGCTCGCGGCGATCTCGACGACCGCGGTGGGCCGTTCGCACATCCGCAGGATCGCGACGTGCTCCGACTGCATACCGGGGGTCGGTTCGCATTCCGAGACGACCAGGGTCACCAGGTCGAAGGCGCCCGAGTCGGAGTGGCTGCGGCCACCGGTGAGGGTGTACAGCCGGTCGGGGTCGTCGTCCCGGCCGGGACGGGGGCGGGGCGTCATACGGCCGATTTCTCGGTGGCCGCCGCGGGTTCGGAGGGTTCGCGCGGCGGGGCGACGAGGTGTTCGCCGAGCTGCTCGACGAGCTCGCTCATGTTGTGCCCGACGAGGCCGACGTCGGCGTCCTCGGAGGCGACGACGGCGAGGTGGGCGCCCGCACCCGCCTCCACGATGAACAGCACGCCGCCGTAGAACTCGGCCATCGCGGACCGTACGCCGCCGGTGCCGTCGCCGAACTCGACGGACGCGCCGTGCGAGAGGCTCTGGATACCGGCCGAGATCGCGGCCAGCTGGTCAGCCTGGTCGACGGAGAGCTCGGGGGTACGGCACAGCTTGAGGCCGTCCCGGGACAGCACGAGGGCGTGGCGGGCGCCGGGGGTGCGCTCAAGGAGCCCCTCCAGCAGCCAGTTGAGCTTCTCGTCCGTGGTCGCGGTCATCGGGTGTTGCCTTCCGGGTGCGGGGAGTTGGGCCGTACGGCCTGGCGGAAGCTGCTGAAGCGGGCTGCCTGGGCCTTGGGGTCGGACGTACGGGTCCGGGGGTTTTGTCCGTCGGCTGCGTCGGACTCGTCCGCCGCGGCCCTGGCGCGGGACTCGGCGGCGGCCAGGGTGCGGCCCCGGGAACGCTTGGGCAGGCCGCTCTCGCCGAACCTGGGCAGGCCGCCGGTGGTCTCCGAAGCGGAGTCGGAGCCGTTGGTGTCGGAGCCGTCGGAGCCGTCGGAGCCGGGGAGGGACTCGGCGTCGGGGCGCCGGCTCTCCTGGGTGCGGGAGCCGTCCGGGGCCACGGATCCGTCGGTGCCGTCCGACCGGTCGGTGCCGGAGGCGTGGACCGGCTCGGGCTCGCGGGCGGCGGGCACCGGCGGGGCGGCGGGTTCGGGGGTGGGCGCGGGCAGCGGGTTCCGCGTGATGATCTCCTGCGGGAGCATCATCAGCGCGCCCGTGCCACCGCGCGCGGAGGGCCGGAACGAGACCGTCAGCCCGTGCTTGCGGGCCAGCCGGCCGACGACGGCGAGGCCGAGCCGGGTGCCGGAGAGGCCGGTCAGGTCCTGGTCGGCCGCGGAGACGGCGCTCTGGGCGCGGCGCAGCTGCACATCGCTCATGACCAGACCGCTGTCCTCGACGGTGAGCACGATGCCGGCCGGCACCTCCTCCACGTACACATGGACCTCGGCCGTGGGCGGCGAGAAGTTCGCTGCGTTGTCGAGGAGTTCGGCCAGTGCGTGCATGACGCCCTCGGCGGCGTGCCCGGCGACGGCGACATCGCTGGTGGAGTGGAGCCGGATCCGCTGGTATCCGCTGATCCGTCCCATCGCGCCGCGCAGGATGGACTCCATGACGATGGGTTTCGCCCAGCGCCGGCCGGAGCGCGCACCGGTCAGCACGGCGATGGAGTCGGCCAGCCGGCCCGCCTGGGCGGTGCGGTGGTCCAGGTGCAGCAGGTCGCCCAGGACCTCCTCGGACGAGTGCCGGTTCTCCATCTCGCGCAGGTCGGCGAGCATGCTCGTGGCGAGCGCCTGCATCCGGCCCGCGGCGTTGGCGCAGGCGGCGACGGCGGCGGAGCGCTCGGTGTCGCTGCGGGAGGCGCGGGCCTTGAGCCTGGCGTTCTCGGCGGTGAGGCGTTCGGCCCCGGCCGCGGCCTCCTCGGCGATCCTGGCGCTCTCGGCGGCGGCGGCCGACTTCATCCTGGCCGTCTCGGCGGTGAACCGCTGGGCCTCGAAGGCGGAGGCCGACACCATGCGTGAGGTCTCGGCGGTGAACCTGCTGCTCTCCGCCGCGTGCGCCTCGCGCAGCCGGCGCACCGTGCCGCGGGCGTGGACGACCGAGGCGACGGCGGCGGACAGCAGCACGGCGGCGGCTCCCGCCCCCCATGCCACTGCGGTCCTGGCCGAGTCGGGGGCGACGAGGGACGCCCAGAGACACAGGGATCCGGTGACGGCCGCCGTGACCAGCAGAGCGAGTGCGGTCGGCCTGGTTGAGGGGCGCAAGCGGAGTCCTTGGGGGGCGGACGGTGACGGATGGGACGGTTCGGGCGAGTCGGTACAGCGAAGAGCAAATGTGACAACTGGAACAGATGATTCCCAGACAAGTCTGAGTCACTATATGAGAATTGACGATCTGTTTGGGAAGAACTTGTGGTGCTCTCTGTTGCGTATGTGTTCAAGAACCCGACAGATTCTGACGTATTGACGTATTCGGCAGAAACGCGCAGGGCCGGGACACCGTCGGCCCGGACCGGCGGCATCCTGGCCGGATGGCACCTCGTGACGTAACGGCAGGCCCCGACTCCACCGCCCTCGCCGAGGCCCTGCGCTCGGCGGTGCGGGGTGAGGTCGCGTTCGACGCCACCGCGCGGGCGCTCACGACGATGGACGCCTCCAACTACCGCCGGGTGCCGCTCGGCGTCGTCGCCCCGCGCGACGCCGACGACATCGCCGCAGCGCTCGCCGTCTGCCGGGCGCGCGGGGTGCCCGTCGTCCCGCGCGGCGGCGGTACGTCCATCGCCGGGCAGGCCACCGGCACCGGCGTCGTCCTCGACCTCACCCGTCATCTGCGTTCGGTCGTCGAGCTGGACCCCGGTTCCCGTACGGCGGTGGTGCAGCCGGGTGTCGTCCTGGACGACCTGCGGGCCGCCGCCGCCCCGCACGGGCTCACCTTCGGCCCGGACCCCTCCACACACAGCCGCTGCACGGTCGGCGGCATGATCGGCAACAACTCCTGCGGCTCGCACTCGGTCGCCTGGGGGACCACCGCCGACAACGTCCACGCGCTGACCGTCGCCCGCTACGGCGGCGACACCCTGCGCCTGGAACGGGGCGCGGAGGGCCCCGCAGGCCTCCGCGAACTGGTCGCCGGCCACCTCGCCCTCCTGCGCACCGGATTCCCCGAACTCCCGCGCCGCATCTCCGGGTACGCCCTGGATGCCCTGCTGCCCGAGCACGGCCCCGACCCCGCCCGCGCGTTCTGCGGCAGCGAGGGCACGCTCGGCGTGGTGACGGAGGCGACGCTGCGGCTCGTCGAGGCACCCGCCGCCCGCGCGCTGGCCGTACTCGGCTACGCCGACGAGTCAGCCGCCGCCGAGGCCGCCCCCGGTCTCCTCCCGCACCACCCGCTGACCGTCGAGGGCATGGCCGCCGACCTCGTACGCGAACCGGCCGGGCTGCCGCGCGGCGCGGCCTGGCTCTTCGTCGAGACCGGCGGCGCCACCCCGGCCGAGGCGCGGGCGCACGCCGAACGGATCGCGCGGGCGGCGTCGGCGGACGCGGTCGACGCCGCCGTCGTCACCGATCCGGCCGGACAGCGGGCGCTGTGGCGGATCAGGGAGGACGCGTCCGGGACCGCGACCCGGATCTGGGGGTCCCCCCTGGACGGAGTCCTCGGGGGCGGCAGCGAGGCCTGGCCCGGCTGGGAGGACTGCGCCGTACCGCCCGCCCGGCTCGGCCCCTACCTCCGCGACTTCCGCGCCCTGCTCACCGAACACGGCCTGCGCGGCACCCCGTACGGGCACTTCGGCGACGGCTGCATCCACGTCCGGATCGACTTCGACCTGCTGAGTGGCGACGGCGTGGCCCGCTTCCGCCGCTTCTCCGAGGAACTTGCCTCGCTCGTGGTCGAGCACGGCGGCTCCCTGTCCGGCGAACACGGCGACGGCCAGGCCCGCGCCGAACTCCTGCCGAAGATGTACGGGGACGAACTGGTCGCGCTCTTCGCCCGGTTCAAGGACCTCTGGGACCCGGACGGCGGCATGAACCCCGGCATCCTCGCCCGCCCGGCCCGGCTGGACGAGAACCTGCGCTTCGACGTACTGCCGCGCGAACCGGTCGACGTGGCCTTCGGCTACCCGCACGACGGAGGCGACTTCTCGGCGGCGGTGCGACGGTGCGTGGGCGTGGCCAAGTGCCGTACGGCGGAGCCCGCCGGCCCGTCCGTGATGTGCCCCTCCTTCCGCGCGACCGGCGACGAGGCCCACTCCACCCGCGGCCGGGCCCGGCTGCTGCACGAGATGCTGGCCGGCTCCGCGGGCGGAGTGGTCACGGACGGCTGGCGCTCCACGGAGGTGCGGGACGCGCTCGACCTCTGCCTGTCCTGCAAGGGGTGCCGCAGCGACTGCCCGGTGGGCGTCGACATGGCCACGTACAAGGCGGAGTTCCTGCACCACCACTACCGGCACCGGCTGCGCCCCGCCGCCCACTACGCGATGGGATGGCTCCCGCTGTGGCTGCGCCTGGCGTCCCCCTTCGCGGGCGCGCTGAACGCCCTGGCCCGGGTGGGCCCCCTGGCCCGGCTCGCCAAGCGGCTGGCGGGCATCGCGCCGGAGCGCGGCATTCCGGTCCTGGCGCGCGAGACGTTCACCGGGTGGCTGGGCAGGCGCTGGGGCAAGGGGACGTTCCTCTTCTCCGGCGACCAGGTGGCCACGGTCTGGCCCGACACCTTCACCGAGCACCTCTCGCCCGAGGTGGGGCGGGCGGCGGTGCGGGTGGTGGAGGCGGCGACCGGCCGCCGGGTGATCCCGCCCGGCCGCGGACTGTGCTGCGGCCTCACGTATGTCTCGACGGGTCAGCTGGACCGGGCCCGTTCGGTGATGCGCCGCACCCTCGACCGGCTGGCCGGCACCCACGACTCCCCGGTGATCGTCCTGGAACCGAGCTGCGCGGCCACCCTCCGCACGGACCTGCCGGAGCTCCTGCCGGACGACCCGCGCGCCGCCGGACTGGCCGCCTCGGTCCACACGCTGGCCGAGTACCTGGAGAAGTACGCCCCCGACTGGCAGCCCCCGCACCTGGACCGCCCGGTCACCGGCCAGACGCACTGCCACCAGCACGCGGTCCTGGGTGACGCCGCGGACCGCCGGCTGCGCGAACGGGCGGGCCTGACCGGCGATCTGACGGGCGGCTGCTGCGGCCTGGCCGGCAACTTCGGCTTCGAGCGGGGGCACTGGGAGGTGTCGATGGCGTGCGCGGAGGAGGCGCTGCTGCCGGCGGTGCGGGGGGTGGGGGACGGTACGGAGATCCTGGCGGACGGGTTCTCCTGCCGGACACAGCTGGCTCAGGTGGGCGGAGTGCGGGCGCGGCACCTCGCGGAGGTACTGGCGGAGGGGCTGCCCCCGGGGGCGCTGCCCCCGGACCCCCGCTCCTAAAACGCCGGAGGGGGTTGTTTCCGCCGCCCAACCAGCCTAGCCGGCGGTTGTGGCGCGGGGTGC